>JAJZTV010000132.1 GCA_021847385.1 Pseudomonadota bacterium
GACTCCACCAGCACCAGCGACGCCGTGCTCTACCAGTTCTCGCTGCCGACCGGCCAATTGGTCAAGTCCGCGACGCTCGGCCGCTACAGCATGAACCTGACCATGCGCTTTTCTGCCGACGGCAAGACCGGTTACACCAGCGGCAGCGTGGTGGCCTTCGACTGCGACAGCCTAGCGGTCAAGGGCCTGGCCGACGGCAACCTGATCTACAACCGTGACGCCAGCGGCAACACCGCGTCCTACAGCGTGATCGACCCAGACAGCGGTACGCTGCTCGCGCTGGTGCCGGCCGTGTCCTCCTCGGCGCCAGAGGTCGCCATCAGCCCGGACAAGACCCGGGTCTACGCCCAGGTCTCATCCGGCGAGATCCGGGTCTACCGCAGCCTGAGCGGTGGCGACCCGGCCAACCTCAGCGCCGATCGCGTATTCGCCTGGGCCGAGCAGACCTATGGCAGCTTGTTCACCCCGCTGTGGCAACCGTCGCGCACCGCCGGCAGCTTCTACTACCGCTACTACCCGAGCGCGAACAGCTACCTGGGGGTATCGGAGAACAAGTTCTATTACCTCGGCGGCGACGGCAAGCTGCTGGACCTGGGCCCCTTGTCCGATTGGCTGCGGCAAGCCGGTTATTGAACGCGCTCAGCGTACCGGCCTGACCCGCGCCGCGACCTGCTTGGCCTTGGCCCGCGCCTCGTCGGTGTCGCGGCCTTCGGCCAGGGCCACGCCCATGCGTCGGCGCTCGAAGGCGACTGGCTTGCCGAACAGGCGCAGGTCGGTGCCCGGAATGGCCAGGGCCTCGGCCACGCCCTCGTAGCGGATGCCGGCCGCCTCCATGCCGCCGTAGATCACGGCCGAGGCGCCGGGGTTGCGCAGGCTGGTATCGACCGGCAGGCCGAGGATGGCCCGGGCGTGCAGCTCGAATTCGCTCTGCCTTTGCGTGATCATAGTGACCATGCCGGTGTCGTGCGGCCGGGGGCTGACCTCGGAGAACCAGACCGTGTCGCCCTTGACGAAGCACTCGACGCCGAACAGGCCCAGGCCGCCGAGGTCGTCGGTCACCGCCTTGGCGATGGCGCGGGCCTTTTCCAGCGCGGCCGGGCTCATCGCCTGCGGCTGCCAGCTCTCGACGTAATCGCCCTTGACCTGGACATGGCCGATCGGTTCGCAAAAATGCGTGTGCACCCGGCCATCTTCGCCCATCGCCCGCACGGTAAGTTGGGTGATCTCGTAGTCGAAATCGACGAAGCCCTCGACGATGACCCGGCCCTTGGCCACGCGACCGCCGGCGTCGGCGTAGTCCCAGGCGGCCTTAAGCTCGTCCGGGCCGTCCACCTTCGACTGGCCTTTGCCGGAAGAGGACATCACCGGCTTGATCACACAGGGGTAGCCGATGCCGCCGTCGATGGCGGCCTTCAATGCGTCGAAGCCGTCGGCAAAGGCATAGGGCGAGGTCGGCAGCTTCAGGGTCTCGGCCGCCAAGCGGCGGATGCCTTCGCGGTTCATCGTGAGATTGGCGGCGCGCGCGGTCGGGATCACGCGGCAGACACCGGACTGCTCCAACTCCAACAGGGTCTCGGTGGCGATGGCCTCGATCTCCGGCACCACCAGATGCGGCAATTCGCTGTCGATCAAGCGGCTGAGCACATTGCCGTTGGTCATGTCGATGGCATGCGCCCGATGCGCGACTTGGTGACCGGGGGCATTGTCATAGCGGTCGACCGCGATCACCTCTACGCCCAAGCGTTGCAGGGCGATGATGACTTCCTTGCCGAGCTCGCCGGCGCCGAGCAGCATGACCTTGGTGGCCGACGGGGTTAAGGGGGTACCGATGTGCATGGAACAGCCTCGATCAAACAATCAACCCGCGTAGTTTATCCGAGCGTGTAAAAAAACCTTAACCCTGGGCTGTTAGTTTCAGGCTCCGTGGAAGTAAAAGGGTTCGCCATGCAAAACAATCGCGTCCTGCCGGCCGTTCAGACCTTGCCCAAGATCCAGGGCATCCCGATCAACAGCGTGCAGACCAAACTCCTCGCCGCGCTGATCCCCGGCATTCTATTGTCGCTGCTCGCGATGGGCATCGCCTTGTATCAGTTGTATGCGACCAACGAGCGATTGAAGGATTTCATGGCGCATGACCTGGGCCGCATGCAAATCTACGAGGAGATGAACACCGAAGGCATGCTGGGCGGACAGACCATTCGCAACCTGATGCTCGACTCGACCGACACGACCGCCCAGGCGAATCTCGACAAGTCCAGCGCCGCCTTCCGCAAGGCGCTGGGGCAAGCCATGGCCATGGCGGCACCAGACAGCGAACAGGCCAAGACGCTGGCGCTGATCGACGCCAAATGGGATGCGCTGTCGGGCCTGCGCGACATGTACGTGCAGATCGTCGGCGTGCAGAGCGATGCGCGCGAACGCTTCGTGCGGGAAGAGGCTCCACTCTGGCGCGATGTCAGCACGACCTTGCTCAAGCTTCGATCCGACGAGACCAAGAAATTGCAGGCGGCCCAAGCCGAGGTCGAAACCAACTCCAGGAATGCCCTGCGCATCAGCGCCGGCCTGACCCTATTGGCTATCGTGCTCGGTATCGTATTGGCCGTTCTGGTACTGCGCCGGGTCAACCAGTCGCTCCACTCGCTGCGCAGCTCGATGGAACAGATGGCCAACGGCGTCGGCAACCTGAAGGCCCGGCTGACCGTACACGATGAAGACGAAGTCGGCCAGGCCTCGCAGGCATTCAACACTTTCATGGAAGGCCTGCATAGGTTGGTCGTGCAAACTCGGAACAATGCGCACAACGTCGGCATCCAGGTGCAGTCGGTGACCGTCGAGGCCGAGCAAGTGACCGGCGGCTCGCGCGACCAGGCCGAGGCGGCCGGTGCCGTCGCCGCGGCCGTACAGCAACTGACCGTGGCGATCGCCTCGGTCGCCAGTGCGGCGGACGAGGTACGCCGCCTGTCGGACGAGAGCATCGAGCGCAGTGAACATAGCGACAGCCGCCTGGAGGGGCTGTCATGGGAGATCGAACGCCTGCGCCTCGCGATCCAAGGGATCGAATCGACCACGCATCGCTTCCTGACCCAGACGGCCGAGATCAACGACTTGACCAGGCAAGTGCAAGACATCGCCGACCAGACCAATCTGCTCGCGCTGAATGCCGCCATCGAAGCGGCCCGGGCCGGTGAGCAGGGCCGCGGTTTCGCCGTCGTCGCCGATGAGGTGCGCCGCCTGGCCGAACAGTCCAGCCTGTCGGCCCGCCGCATCGACGCGGTCACCAAGCAGATCGAAACCCAGTCGGCCGAGGTGACGCAGGCCATCCAGAACGGTAGCGGTGCCATCAAGGCCAGCGTGGCGTCACTCAGCGAGGTGCGCACCGCCTTGAGCGAGACCAAGCAGGCCGCCCGCACTTCCGGTCTCGGCGTGAGCGATATCGTGAATTCGGTGAAGGAACAGGAAGCGGCGAGCCAGGACATCGCCCGCCATGTCGAGCGCATCGCGCAGATGGCCGAGCACAACCAGGAGGCCGTGCACCGCACCCTGCACACCATCCGTCATATCGACATGCTGGTGTACGAGATGAACGACGGTTTCAGCCAGTTCCAGACCTGATCAATGCAGGCCGGCGGGGCTCTCGCCTTGCTGTGCCATGCCTTCGGCAAAACTCTTTGCGGTATCGGCCTTGAATTGCTCGGCCAGTTTCTGCGCGTCGCGAATCAGCGACTTGAGCCAAAGCTCGCCGCTGTGGGCGCCCAGCGCATTGCGATCGGCGCTGTCGCCCAGGTCGGGATAGAACACCCGGCGCCGGCGCTCGGCATCGAACCAGAAGACGTTCTTCACCACGTATTCATAACCGAAGGGCATCAGCGCGGCGCCGAACTCGGCGGCGTTGGGGTACGCCTCGCGGCCATTCGGCTCGCCGATGAAGCCGGCCACCGCCAGGCGTTCGACCAAGCGGGCGGCATCGCGCATCGAACAATGGGCGATATAGAGATAGTGGCTACGGCGTAGGGTCCAGGCCGCCGAACCTTCATCGTCTTCCTCGCGCACCGGCATCTCGCCCGCCGGCGTACCCAAGGCGTTGACGTGATGCAGCACCAAGCCGACCGGGTGGCTGAGCATGGACGGATTGACGCCCTCCAGGTAATTGACCACGCTGAAGTGCAGCCGGGCATAGCCATCGATGTTGCTCGTGATCGCCGCATCCTGCTGCAACTGCTTGTGCAGCTCGAACAGGGCCATCAGGCGATCGGCCGGTACCGGCAACGCCAAGGTAAGCAGCGGGCCGTCGCCGAAACTACCGGCCACGGCATCGTCCTCGCGGTGAGCGAATACCTTGATGTTGTAACGTGGACCCAGTTTGGCCCCGAGTTTTTCCATCCACGAACCGGGTTGTAAGTTCTGCACCGTGCCGTCGAGATCGGCGAAGCGTTCGGCACTGACCAAGGTCACCATCTCGTCGCCCTCGAAGCTGAGTTCGAGCGACGACAGGCCGCCGGCAAAACGGAACTTGGCCTTATGGCCATCGGCATCGCGCCACTCGGCCGACCAGCCCTTCTTCTCGAACTTGAAGCTGTCGGCCAGCAGATCGCCGAAGACCAGGCGACTGGGCAGGTCTGCGGCCGACTTCACATCGGCCAACTTGTCGACCGGCAGATTCAACGGCCGCTCGATCTTGGGCAGCGGCAACAGCTTGGGGAAGGCCGGCGCATTGCCGGCGGAGTCTTGTTCAGCCATGGGTTTATTTAAGTGATTGCTTATAGATCACAGTATACCGGCCATCGACAAGGGCAAGGCCCGTCTCTGAATAGGGTTAGTCTAAATAAACCTTGGCGCTAACCGCGCCGTCTGCACTTACAATGTTTTCGCCCGGTGTCTGGAGCGTAAACAAACCGACCCAGGCCCGCCTCACCTGGCGTAACAAGACCCTAACTCATAGTGATGGAGAGACCTCGATGAAACCGACCCTATTGGCTATCGCACTCGGCCTGAGCTGCTTCACCGCCCCGACGCTCGCCGCCCCGCAAGACCAGGCTGCTGCAGCCGTCCCGATACAACGTATCGTCGACACCGCTGCCGTGCAAGAGGCGGGCAAACGTGGCGCCATCATTTGGGATACCCGCAGTGCCGCGGACTACAACAAGGGCCATATCCCTGGTGCCGTCAATATCGGCGACATCGGCAAGGTCTTGCGCAACGACAACACTGAGGACTACATCGCGCTGGCCAAGATGGAAAAACTGTTGGGCGACGGCGGCATCGATCCCAGCAAAGAGATCGTCGTCTATGGCGACAAGGGCAACCCCTTTGTTTATTTCGGTGCCGTCACCGTCGAATACCTGAACGGCAAGAATGCCAAGGTCTACCACGGCGGTATCGACGACTGGAAAGCGGCCGGTCAAGCCTTGGCCACCGAGCCGACCAAACTTGCGGCCATTCCGCTCAAACTCACGGTCAACCCGAACGTGACCGTGGATACCCAATACGTACTCAAGGCGGAAAAACGCAAGGGCGTGCAGATCGTCGACGTGCGGACAACGGGCGAATATAGCGGTGAAGACATCCGCGCGATCCGCGGCGGCCATATCCCCAGCGCGGTGAATATCCCCTATGAGCAGAACTGGGCCGACCCCGACACACCGGCCAAGCTGGCGAAAAAGCAGGTGCAGACCAAGGACGGCTTGGGCCTGAAGCCGGTCGAGAAGATCAAGGAACTCTATGCCAAACTCGACCCCAACAAGGAAACCATCGTCTATTGCCAGAGCGGCGTACGCGCCTCGGAAACGGCAACCGTGCTCAAGGATTTGGGCTTCAAGAAGGTCAAGGTGTACGACTCGTCCTGGCTCGGCTACGGCAACACGCTGGATGCCCCGGCCGACAACGCCCAGTATTTCAATGTCGGCGCGCTCAATGGCCGCCTAGGCGCGATGCAAAAGCGTATCGAGGTCTTGGAAAAACAACTGGCCGAGGCCACCCAGGTCGCCGCCGCGA
>JAJZTV010000133.1:0-3740 GCA_021847385.1 Pseudomonadota bacterium
AGGCAGCGATACAGGCGTAGGTTTGGTCGCTGCTACCGGGGCAGCGGTCGGCGCCGGCACCACCGGCAATTTCGGCGCGGCGGGAGCCGCTGTCTTGGGCGGGGTGACCGCCGGCTGCACCGGCTTAACCACACCCGGCGCGAAAGACTTGACCGCTTCCGGCAAGGGCTTGGCCGAGGGCGCGGCAACGACCGGGGAGGGATTGGCCGGCACGGCGGCCGTTGCCGCCAAAGACGGTACGACGGGCTTGGCCGCATCCACCGCCGAAGGCCGGTTTGCCGGAACCATTGCATTGACTGGGTTGGCCATCGAGGTTTCTGCCGTGGCCGGAACGGCAGCAGCCCCCGCCGGCGGCTGGGCGGATGACTCGTCGCCGGCAGCCGGGGGCGTGGCCGCCGGATCGGCCAAGGGCTCGACGCTCGGCGCTGCCGGCACCGGCTGTTGTACCGCTTGATGCACCTCCGTAGCAGGCTGTTCCAGCACAGCCTGCTCGCCGCTGCTCAGCCAAGCATAGAGCAAGGCCACCAGCGCGAAGAACAAGACCGCGCTACCCAACGGCAACAAGAGCCAGCGCTGCAGCGGCGAAGGCTGGAAACGGACATTGGTCGACGGCACGGTCAACTGTTCCGCCACGACCACCTCTTGGCTGGGCAACAATTCCTCGGAGTCCAATTCCAGAAAGCGCGCATAGTTGCGCACGAAACCACGCACGAAGACCTCGCCCGGCAACTGATCGAAGGCATCGGCCTCCAAGGCCTCGACTTGGCGCACGCCCAGTCTGAGCTTGGTCGCCACCTCGGCGGTGGACAGGCCCTTGGCTTCGCGCGCAGCGGCCAATTTCGGTCCAATCCCCTGCAAGGCCTCGCTGCTCATTGTCCGCTCCCCTCGTAGATTCCGTTCATTAATAGCTTGGTCTGCGGCGCATCCGGGAAACGGCGGCGCAGTTGCGCGCCGAAACTCGCTTCCGCAGCTTGGTTGTCCAACTTGCGCTCAATACGCACACCCAGCCACAGCGCCGCCGCGTCCAGTTCCGTGCTCTCGGCAAGCTTCATCAGGGCAGAACGCGCCTCCTGCAGCTGACCGCGCCGGAAATCAAGTTCCGCCGCCGCCCGCAAGGCGATCGGCTGATTGGGCGCACGGGCAAAGGCGCGTTGCAAATAGCCCTCCGCCCTGGCCAGGTCGCCCTTCGCCATGCTGCACGACGCGGCATTGGCCAAGGCAATCTCCGGCGAGACATACAGCGGATTCTTCAAAGCCGCTTCGTACTGCGTCAGGCCTTCATCGTGGCGGCCGCGCTGACACAGGAAATAACCGAAATTGTTATGGCCTTCCGAGTAACTCGGGGCCAATTCGATGGCCCGGCGGAAATTGGCCTCGGCTTCGGCAAACTCGTGCAACTCGGTATGCACCAAACCCAGCATGTTGTAAGCCGGCGCATAGCGGGAATCGTCGGCGAGTGCGGTACGCAACTCACCTAAGGCCACGGCATGTTGGCCGCGCGTGTAGTACAGCGCGGCCAATTCGGTATGGATTCGAGCGCCTTGGTTAACGTTGCCACCGACCTCGGGGGCGTTTGCGGACGACGCCACCGGGGTCTGGGCACAACCCGCCAGCGCACCCGACAGCAGCACAGCCACAACGGACAGCAAGCGCATCAGGCGGCCTCCTGGCCGATATCGATGCGTTTGAGCGTGCGGCGGGTCTTGTCCTCGACCTCGCCCGCCAACTGGCCACAGGCGGCATCGATGTCGTCGCCGCGGGTCTTGCGCGTCGTGGTGACGATACCGGCCGCCGCCAGCAGAGCGGTAAAACGGCGCACCGCATCGGGCGGCGAACGGCGATAGCCGGAATTCGGGAACGGGTTGAACGGGATCAGATTGAATTTACAGGGCACATCGCGCACCAGTTCGATGAGTTGCTTCGCATGCTCCGGGCGATCGTTCACGCCGTCAAGCATTACGTATTCCATCGTGATGAAATCGCGCGGGGCCACCGTCAGATAGCGTCGGCAGGCGGCCAGCAACACAGCGAGCGGATATTTGCGATTGATCGGCACCAACTCGTCGCGCAAGGCATCGTTCGGCGCATGCAGGCTCAAGGCCAGGGCCACCGGCATTTGCGCTGCCAACCGATCCATGGCCGGCACGACGCCCGAGGTGGACACCGTGACCCGCCGGCGCGACAGGCCATAGGCATGGTCGTCGAGCATGATCGAGATGGCCGTCACGGTGTTGTCGAAATTGAGCAGGGGTTCGCCCATGCCCATCAACACCACGTTGGAGATGATGCGTTCGCCCTTCGGATCGCGGCCGAGCGCTTTGTTGGCCCACCAAAGCTGGCCGATGATCTCGGCCACCGACAGGTTGCGGTTGAAACCTTGACGCCCGGTGGAGCAAAAGCTGCATTCCAAGGCGCAGCCGACCTGGGTCGACACGCACAGGGTGCCGCGGGTGTCTTCCGGGATGAATACGGTTTCGACCCGGTTGCCCGGGCCGACTTCCAACAGGAACTTGCGGGTACCGTCTTCCGAGGCCTGCTCGGCGATCAGCTTGGGTGGCCGGATCTCGGCCACCTCGGCCAACTTCGCCCGCAGGCCTTTGGCCAGATCGGTCATCTGCTCGAAATTCTCGGCGCCGTATTGATGCAGCCAGCGCAACACCTGCTTGGCGCGAAAAGGCTTCTCGCCGATGCTTTCGAAGTAGTCGGTGAGGCCCTTCAGGTCGAAATCGAGCAGATTGACTCGGCCAGGGCAGCGCGCAGCCGCCGCGTCCCCTTTATGCCCTTCAGGGTGCTCGCCCGCAGGCGGGAGAAGGTCGGGGTGAGGGAGGCCGTTCACCGTGGATACGGCATCGCTTTCACCTGATTCGGGACGCAGTGAACGGCTCAACGGGAATAGATTTCCGAAGCGGGGAAGAAGTAGGCGATCTCGACCGCGGCGGTTTCCGGCGCATCCGAGCCGTGCACGGCGTTGGCGTCGATGCTCTCGGCGAAATCGGCGCGGATGGTGCCCGGCGCGGCCTTCTTCGGATCGGTCGCGCCCATCAGGTCGCGGTTCTTGGCGATCGCGCCCTCGCCTTCCAAGGCCTGGATCATCACCGGGCCGGAGATCATGAATTCCACCAGGTCGTTGAAGAACGGGCGGCCCTTGTGCACGGCGTAGAAGCCCTCGGCTTCCTGGCGCGACAGGTGCTTCATCTTGGCGGCGATGACCTTGAGGCCGTTGCTCTCGAAACGGCTGTAGATCTTGCCGATCACGTTCTTGCCGACGGCGTCCGGTTTGATGATGGAAAGGGTGCGTTCGATAGCCACTTTTGCATACTCCGACTGATTGAGATTATGGACAAAAAAACCTGAGCAAATTAGCACGAAACGCCTTTAAAATAAAGGACAAAGCCCAGATGGAGGAGCCCAGGCCGTGGCAGAAGAAAGCTTGCAGGAAGACGGTAAGGACATTCGCCGACGCGCGCTGATTCGCCTCGGCGTCGCCGCAGTAATCACCTCCGCCGCGCTGGCCGGCCTATGGTGGCTGGATCAAAGCAGCAAGCAAGACCAAAGCAAGACCCCGCCCCCACCCAAACCGATCATCACCGCACCGCCCGCCGCCCTGGCCCCGCTGGATGCACAGCCGGCAACCGAGGAAACGACACCGACGACCGCGCCGCCCCCGCCCGAGGTCGGCACCTTGCCGCCCGCGCCGCCCGAACCGGGGCCAGCCAAAGCAATGCCGGAAAGACCTGCCG
>JAJZTV010000133.1:3750-5959 GCA_021847385.1 Pseudomonadota bacterium
TGCGCCAGCCAAACCCATACCGACGCCCAGCCCCAAGCCGGTGGCGGCCAAACCCGCCGAACCCGCGCCCAAACCAGCCGCCGCGGGGGCAAGCGGTAACTTTGTCGTGCAAGTCGGCGTGTTCAGCAACATCGACAACGCCAAGGAACTGGTCGAACGCCTAAACAAACTCGGCATTCGCGCACAAACGGAAACCCGGGTCCAGGTCGGTCCCTTCCTCAATCGCGCGGAGGCAGAGAAGGCCCAAGCGGAATTACGTAAATTGGGGCTAAGCCCCACGGTTACGACACAAGCGCCCCCGGCGGGCGCCAAGAAATAAGCCACCCCGGCTCATCCGGGCCGGCCTGGTAAGCGCAATCGACGCCGACACCGGCGAGCCAAACCAAGCGCTCGCCGCAATACAGCGCCGGTAGCTGCCGGCGCTGCCACGGCGGCACCGCCGATTCCTGCAATAAATTCTTCACGCTACGCCGCGGGCGCCGGCAATCCGGGCGCAGTTGCGCCCCACCTGGGTAGGGCCGCACGGTAACAGGTGCCGCTGCCAGGCGCGCGCAACTCACTCCATGGCCGCGCCCCTGCATGAACGCCAACGCGCCGAGACCAATCAACTCCAACACCGGTTCGCCCCGCCAAGACCATTCGCCGATGCCCGAATCCGGCACAGCCACGAGCGCATGGATGCGATCGCGGTAGCGCGCCAGTTCATGCCCAGCCAAGGCCAGCCGCACCTCGGCATCCGGCCGTGCTTGCAGCAGTTGGTTCAGGGCCTCTTCCAGCCATGTCGCCGGCGGCGCCGGCCATCCGTGCGATGCTAAAAAATAACGCAGCAGATTACGTGCCCGCGGCAGGCTCAAGCCGACCAAGGCCGACACCCGCAAACACCCCTCGACCATTGCCCCGGCTGCGTCGAGGACAGCCATGTCCTGCATGATTTCATCGCAATCGGCGAAATGGCGCGCGGCCCGTGCCAGGGTATGACGATAGGCCGGAAAGTGTCGCTCGATCACCGGCAACACCTCATGCCGCAGGAAATTGCGCGCATAGCGCGTCTGCTGATTGCTCTCGTCCTCGACAAAGACCAAGCCATGGGCCACGGCATAGGCCTGCAATTCGGCACGATCGACCGCCAGCAGAGGCCGTAGCAAACGGATCGGCCCGTCGGCCAGGCCGCGCTCGGCCGGCATTGCCGCCAAGCCCTTGATGCCGGCGCCGCGCAGCAATTGCAGCAGCAAGGTCTCGGCTTGGTCGTCGCGATGGTGCGCCAACGCGATAGCGTCGCAGGCCTGGCGGGCGAATGCGTCATAGCGCGCGACACGGGCTGCGGCCTCGATGCCGCGCGGGTCGTCGGCGGCGATCCGGACACGCGCCAAGGCCAACGGCACCGCCCATTCGGCGCACAAGCGCGTACAAAACTCGGCCCACGCCTCGGCATTGGGGCTGAGGCCGTGATTGACGTGCACGGCCGACAGCGAAAAACCCAGCTCGTCACGCAGGGTATTGAGCAAATGCAGCAGCACGACGGAATCGAGGCCGCCGGACAGGCCGACGCAGACGCGCCGGCCGACAGGATGTGATTGGAAAAACTCGCGGGCCCGACCGAGCAATGCACCCGGCTCCGCCGTGGCTGCGGGAACCAGGCTAGGCCTTGAGTTCCTTGAATTTGCCATAGCCCATCAATCGGGCGTAGCGCTCGTTGAGCAGGGTATTGAGCGGACGCGCCCGAACCTCGCTCAGCGCCCCTTCCAAGGCCTCGCGCAGGCTTTCCATCATCGCCTCGGGGTCGCGATGGGCACCGCCCATCGGTTCGCTGACGACCTGATCGACCAAGCCCAGGGCCTTGAGCTTGGGCGCGGTGATATTCAAGGCCTCGGCTGCGGTCGAAGCCTTGTCGGCGCTCTTCCACAGAATGGACGCGCAACCTTCGGGCGAGATCACCGAATAAGTCGAGTATTGCAGCATCAAGATGCGGTCGCCGACGCCGATGGCCAGCGCGCCGCCGGAGCCGCCCTCGCCGATCACCGTGCAGACGATAGGCGTGCGCAGCTCGGCCATGACGTAGAGGTTACGCGCGATCGCCTCGCTCTGGCCGCGCTCTTCGGCACCGATGCCGGGGTAGGCACCGGGCGTGTCGATGAAGGTGAAGATCGGCAACTTGAATTTCTCGGCCAGCCGCATCAGGCGCATGGCCTTGCGATAACCCTCGGGCCGC
>JAJZTV010000134.1 GCA_021847385.1 Pseudomonadota bacterium
CGCTGCCGGTACCGATCTCCAGCACCCGGTCGGTCGCTTCGATTTGCAGGCTTTGCAGGGCACGCGCCTCCAGCTTGGGCGACCACATGGTCTCGCCGTGGCCGAGCGGTATTTCCATATCGACGAAGGCCAGCGACTGATAGATGGCCGGCACGAAGTCTTCGCGCTTGACCTTGCTCAGCAGGTCGAGCACGCGCTGATCCAACACCTCCCAGGGGCGGATCTGCTGTTCGATCATATTGTGCCGGACGTGTTCGATATCCATGTCTGCCTCGTTTGTTTCCGTGCTCAAAAAATTGCCAAGGATGGTAGCACAGGGGTCCGCGGCCGAGGCTTAGGGGATTCGCACCAAACGGCGCATCAGCGCCTTGCGCCCCTCTTCCAGCAACAGCATGCCGGCAGCAAAGGGCAAGACATAAAGCCAGACCGATCCGGCCAACGGCGAAGCGCCAAAAATCCAATTACCCCATGGCGTATAGACGATGGCGAGGATCAGGCCGATCTCCGCGGCCAGGCCGAGATAGATCAAACGATTGCCGAACCAGCCCAAGGCGAACACGGACTGTCGAGGATCGCGACACAGAAAGACATTGACCATCTGCATCACGATGATCGCCGCCAAGGTCGCCGTCGTGGCCTGGAGATAGAGCGGGTCGTTCCAGGCCAGGGTCTGGCCGTATTGCCAGCCCGCCCGGTCGAGTACGAAAAAGAAGGCGGCCATGGCCGCCGCCGCCTCGATCAGGCCCAAAAACAGATAGGCGCGCACGATCAGACCGCGCGTCAATAAATGCTCGCCGCGCCGGCGCGGCGGCACCCGCATCAGGCCTGGGTGCGGCGGCTCGGCGCCAAGGGCCAGGGCAGGAAAGGTATCGGTACCGAGATCGATTGCCAGGATCTGGATCACCGTTAACGGCAGCGGGATCTTGAACAGCACGAAGGCCAGATACGGCACCGCTTCCGCCACGTTGTGCGTCAGGATGTAGACGAAGAACTTGCGCAGGTTCTGGTAGACCGCGCGGCCCTCCTCGATCGCGGCGACGATGGTGGCGAAGTGGTCGTCGAGCAGCACCAGGTCGGCCGCCTCGCGCGCGACGTCGGTGCCGCTTTGGCCCATGGCCACGCCGATGTCGGCGGCGCGCAGGGCCGGCGCGTCGTTCACCCCGTCGCCGGTCACCGCGACGATATGGCCCTTGGCCTGCAAGGCCTGGACCAGGATCAGCTTCTGGTCGGCCGACAGCCGGGCGAACACCGCCTCCGGCGCATCCAGGGCCAATTGCAACTGGGTCGGCGACAAGCGGCGCAATTCAGAGCCGGTCATCAGCAAAGGCTGGGCCGAATTCACCAGGCCGATCTGGCGCGCCACCGCCAAGGCCGTACGCGGATGGTCGCCGGTGACCATGAACACCCGGATGCCCGCCACCTTGCAGGTGGCCATGGCCTCCGGTACGTCCGGCCGCGGCGGGTCGGCCAGGCCGACCAGGCCGACCAGGACCAGACCCGATTCCCAAGCCGCCTTGGCCTCGCCCGCGGCCACCTCGCGCCAGGCCAAGGCCAGCACACGCAGACCTTGCTCGGCCAGGCTGACCTCCGCCGCGAGTAGGCGCTCACGTTCGGCCGGGGTCAACGGCACGATGCCGGCCTCGGTCTGCATGCGGTCGCACAAGGGCAACATGGCCTCCAGCGCGCCCTTGCCGTAGAGCCGCAGGCCGTTCGGCGTTGCATGCAGCGTGGCCATGCGCCGGCGTTCCATCTCGAACGGCAGCTCGTCGCGCCGGTCGTAATGCGGCCGCTCAGGCGCGAGGCCATCGGCCAGGGCCAGCAAGGCCTGTTCCATCGGATCGCCGCGGAACCGGCCCTCGCCCGCCAGCCACTCCAGGCTATGGCAGTGGCCGGCGATGTCCAGCGCGGCCGAAAAACCCTGTCGCAACCAGGGCGCCAACGCCGCCGGCGTGTCTTCGCGGCCGGCCAGGTACAGGCGTTCGACCGCCATCCGGTTCTGGGTCAGGGTGCCGGTCTTGTCGGACAGGATCACCGTCGCCCCGCCCAAGGTCTCCACCGCCGGCAGGTGGCGCACCAGCGCATGGCGCCGGGCCATGCGCCGCGCCGCCATGGCCAGCGACAAGGTGACCGTGGGCAACAGACCCTCCGGCACGTTGGCGACGATGATGCCGATGGCGAAGACCAGGCTGGCCCAGAACGGTTGACCGATGGCCTGGCCCACCGCGAAGAAGACCGCGCCCAACAGCACGGCGAGCAAGCCGACCCAGCGCGACAGCCGGGCGATCTCCAAATGCAGCGGCGAGCGGCGCTCGCCCGTGCTTTGCGACAGCCGGGCGATGCGGCCGAATTCGGTATGGCGGCCGGTGGCAAAGGCGACAGCGAGCGCCTCGCCGGCCAGGATGGCGGTGCCCGCCAGCAGCACGTTCTTCGCCTCCAGCAGGCTGTCGGCCGTGGACGGCTCCGCATCGCGGCCCTTGGGCAGCGACTCGCCGGTCACCGCCGCCATGTTCGCCCGCACGCCGAAGGCCTCGACCACCCGGCAATCGGCCGGCACCTCGTCGCCCTCCTTCAGCAGCACCACATCGCCCGGCACGAGCTGGCTGGCCGGCAGGCGCTGGCGCTGGCCGGCGCGCAGCACCGTGACCTCGTTCGGCAGCAAGGCCTCCAGCTTGGCCAGCACCGCCTCGGCCCGGTATTCCTGCCAGAAGGAGAATAGGCCGTTGACCGCGATCACCCCGAGCACGGCCCAGCCCAGGACCGCCATGCCCTGGCCCGGCTCGCGCCATTCCGAGAAGAAAGCCAGCGCGGCGGCCAGCCACAGGATCAGCGCGAACAGGTGGCTAAACTCCTTGGCCAGCAGGCGGTACCAAGGCGGCCGGGCCAAGCGTTCCACCCGGTTCTCGCCATACTCATGCAGGCGCTGGGCCGCCTCGTCGTAGCCCAGGCCCTCGCGCCGGCTGCGCAAGCTGGCCAGGGCTTGGTCGGCGGACAGGTGGTGGATTTTCATGGCGTCATCTTGATCCCTTAGTACACCATAGCGCAACGCGCCGGGAGTGATTCGGTGTATCCTTTCGCCCATCAAATCAAGCTGTTCGCTAGGGGTCCTGCATTGCAGGTGAGACATACCCTTTGAACCTGATCCGGGTCATGCCGGCGTAGGGAAGCGATGCCCCAGGGCTTCGCGCCTCCGCCGTTTAAGAGAGTAGGAGCCGCACCATGAACGCCAACCCCCAGTTTCTCGCCGCCACCGCCCATGTCGACGATGCCGCCATCCAGCCCTTGCCCAATTCGCGCAAGGTCTATGTCGAAGGCAGCCGGCCGGACCTCCGCGTGCCGATGCGCGAGATCAGCCAGGCCGACACGCCGACCGCCTTCGGCGGTGAGCAGAACCCGCCCATCTATGTCTACGACTGCTCCGGCCCCTACACCGACCCGGCGGCCAAGATCGACATCCGCCAGGGCCTGCCGGCACTGCGCCAGAAATGGATCGAGGAACGCGGCGACACCGAACTCTTGTCCGGCCTATCCAGCGAATACGGCCGCGCCCGCGAGCACGACCCCAAGCTGGCCGAGCTGCGCTTCAATTTAAAAAGGCAGCCGCGTAAAGCCAAGCCGGGCATGAACGTCAGCCAGATGCACTATGCGAAGAAGGGCATCGTCACGCCGGAGATGGAATTCGTCGCCATCCGCGAGAACCTGCGCCGGCAGGAATATCTGGACAAGCTGCGCCAGAGCGGGCCGCAGGGCGAGCGGCTGGCCAAGCTGCTCGGCCGCCAGCACCCGGGCCAGCACTTCGGCGCCAACATCCCGGCCGAGATCACGCCCGAGTTCGTGCGCAGCGAAGTCGCCCGCGGCCGCGCCATCATCCCTTGCAACATCAACCACCCGGAGACCGAGCCGATGATCATCGGCCGCAATTTCCTGGTGAAGATCAACGCCAACATTGGCAACTCGGCCCTGGGCTCCAGCATCGCCGAAGAGGTGGACAAGATGACCTGGTCCATCCGTTGGGGCGGCGACACGGTGATGGACCTGTCCACCGGCAAGAACATCCACGAGACCCGCGAGTGGATCATCCGCAACTCGCCTGTTCCAATCGGGACGGTGCCGATCTACCAGGCGCTGGAGAAGGTCGATGGCAAAGCGGAAGAACTGACCTGGGCGATGTTCCGCGACACCCTGATCGAACAGGCCGAGCAGGGCGTGGACTATTTCACCATCCACGCCGGCGTGCTCTTGCGCTACGTGCCGATGACCGCCAACCGGATGACCGGCATCGTCTCGCGCGGCGGCTCGATCATGGCCAAGTGGTGCCTGGCCCACCACAAAGAATCTTTCCTCTACACCCACTTCGAGGACATCTGCGAGATCATGAAGGCCTACGACGTAGCCTTCAGCCTGGGCGACGGCCTGCGCCCCGGCTCCATCTACGATGCCAACGACGAGGCGCAACTGGGCGAGCTGAAGACCCTGGGCGAGCTGACGCAAGTGGCGTGGAAGCACGACGTGCAGGTGATGATCGAAGGCCCCGGCCACGTGCCCATGCAACTGATCAAGGAAAACATGGACAAGCAATTGGAATGGTGCGACGAGGCGCCGTTCTACACGCTCGGCCCGCTCACCACCGACATCGCCCCCGGCTACGACCACATCACCTCGGGCATCGGCGCCGCCATGATCGGCTGGTATGGCACCGCCATGCTCTGCTACGTCACGCCCAAGGAGCACCTGGGCCTACCGAACAAGGCCGACGTGAAGGAAGGCATCATCACCTACAAGCTCGCCGCCCACGCCGCCGACTTGGCCAAGGGCCACCCCGGCGCCCAGATTCGCGACAATGCGCTGTCCAAGGCGCGGTTCGAGTTCCGCTGGGAAGACCAATTCAACCTCGGCCTCGACCCGGACAAGGCGCGCGAATTCCACGACGAGACCCTGCCCAAGGAATCGGCCAAGGTCGCCCACTTCTGCTCGATGTGCGGCCCGCACTTCTGCTCGATGAAAATCACCCAGGACGTGCGCGACTTCGCGGCCAAGCAGGGCATCTCCGAACAGGAAGCGCTGGAGAAGGGCATGGCGGTGAAATCGGTGGAGTTCGTCGAACAGGGCGCCGAGGTCTACCGCAAGGTCTAAGCCGACGGCGTCATATCCGCGCTAAGATACGCGGCGATGACGCCTGACGGTCCCCCTCCCTCGCCCCTCGCGGCCAAGCCGAACTGGCTGGCCCGGCTGCGCCGCCGGCAGACGGCCTACCGCGACGTCTGGCTCGGCCGCCTGATCCTCTGGGGCGGCGCCGTCGGCATCGGTCTGCTCGCCGTGTTGTTCGCCAAGCTGACCGAGGCGGCGGTCGAGAACCTGCACAAACTCAATAGCGTCTACCCCGGCTGGGTCTTCGTCTCCGCCCCGCTCGGCGGCGCGCTGATCGTCTGGCTGACCCGCCGCTTCTTCACCGGCGCCGAAGGCAGCGGCATCCCCCAGGTCATGGCCGAAATGGCCCAGCACGGCAGCCATTCGCGGCTGCCCAAGCCCCTGCTGTCGCTGCGCATCGTGTTCGGCAAGATCACGCTCGGCGCCGGCGCGATCTTCGCCGGCTTCTCCACCGGCCGCGAAGGCCCGATGGTCCAGATCGGCGCGGCGATCATGCACGCGATCGGCGAGCGCCTGCCGCGCCGCCTGCAGGTCAGCCGGCCGCACCTGCTCGCCGCCGGCGGCGCGGCCGGCATCGCCGCCGCCTTCAACACGCCGCTGGCCGGCATCCTGTTCGCGATCGAGGAACTTTCCCGCGGCATCGAGAACCGCATGAGCGGCCTGATCATCACCGCCATCGTCATCGCCGGCATCGTCGCCCAGGCCTATTTCGGCAACTACACCTATTTCGGCTGGCTCAACACCAGCGGCCTGGACAACCCCCACCCCGTCGGCCTGATGCT
>JAJZTV010000135.1 GCA_021847385.1 Pseudomonadota bacterium
AGTACCTGTCGGTGCCGGCCTCGGTCGGCTTCATCGCGTTGCTCGGCATTGCCGTGCTGAATGGGGTGGTGATGGTCGGCTATTTCAATCAGCTGGCCGACCAGGGCTTGGCGCCCGAGCTGGTGGTGCGCGAAGGCGCCATGCGCCGCCTGCGGCCCGTGCTGATGACGGCCAGCATTACCGCCTTCGGCCTGATTCCGCTGCTGCTCGCCAGCGGGCCGGGCTCGGAGATTCAGAAACCGCTGGCCACGGTGGTGATCGGCGGCCTGTTTACTTCAACCGCGCTGACCTTGGTGTTGCTGCCGGTGCTCTATCGACGCTTCATATTGGGAGTGAAGGCATGAGTCTCGTCATGGTATCGATTACCGCGCCCCGTGCGCTGGAAGAGGCTTTGTGCGAGCAATTGCTCGAACACCCGGATTGGGCTTCGGGGTTTACCTTGTGGCACGCCGAGGGGCATGGCCAGCAGACCAAGCTGAGCCCGCCGGAACAGGTTCGCGGCCGGGCGGCGCGCAGTATGGTGCAAATCGTGCTGGAGGCCGGGCGGGCGCAGGAATTGATCGCGCATTTGCGTGAGCGTTTTCCCAAGCCCGATGTGTATTGGTGGATTGTGCCCATTAACGAGAATGGGAGATTGGCATGAGAAATTGGCAGAGCGGGTTGTTGGCGACAGCCCTGTGGCTGTTGGCAACGGTGTCGGCCGATGCGGCAGACTTGGCCCCGGCCGATCTGCCGCCGGCCGATGCGGTTGAGCGCGCATTGGACGCCCATCCCCAAGTGCGCGCCGCCCAGGCGCGGTTGGCTGCGGCGCGGGCCGAGGACTTGCGTTTGCAAGCTGGCGAGCACCCGCTGGGCCTTAGCCTGTCGAGCCAGCGGCGGAATATCAACGGCGGCCCCGACTATCAAGAATGGGGCGTGGGTATCGAACGCGCCTGGCGCCTGCCTGGCAAGGTCGGCCTGGACCAGGCAATCGGGTCGAAGGGCATTGCCGAGGCGCAGGAGCGGGTGGGCGATGCCCGGCACGAGACCGCGCGGCAATTGCTCGGCCTGTGGTATGCCCGGTTGCAGGCCAAGGTGGAAACCCAGTTGTGGCAGCGCCAGGTCGAGTTCCTTCGAGAACAAAAGCGCACGACCGAGATTCGGGTCAAAAGCGGCGATGCCGCACGGCTCGATAGCCTGCAAGCGGAGTCGGCGCTCGCCCAGGTCGAGGCCGAGGCGCGCCGGGCCGAGGCGCGGGCCGAGGTTGCGCAGGCCGAACTGGCGGCGCAGTTTCCCGAATTGTCGTCGGCGGCCGGCGATTCGGTCGAGCCGACGATGCCGGGCGAGGGCGAGGCGGATTGGATCGCGCGCAGCTTGATGCACAACCATGAAATCCTCTCCGTGCAACGTGCGCAAGAACGGTTGGATTTGCAGGCGCAGCGGGCCGATGCCGACCGCGTGCCCGACCCGCGCTTGGGCTTGCACTATTCGCGCGAGCTGGGCGGCCTGGAGAACATCGTCGGCGTGAGTTTGAACATCGAGATCCCGGGTGCCAGCCAGCGGGCGAAGAGCGCGATGTATAGGTCCGAGGCTGCGGCGATGGCAGAAGACGTGGCGGCCGTGCGTCGCCGCTTGCAGGCCGAAGCGGCGGGCAATTGGCAACGGGCCTTGGCCGGGGTCGACAGTTATCGCCGGCTCAAGGCCGCCGCCGAATCGGTGGAACGGCATGCCGACCTCACTCGGCGCGCATATGACTTGGGCGAGTTGAATCTGTATGAGGTCTTGCAGGCCAGGCGTACGGCCTTGGACGCGAGGTTGGCCGCCGAGCAGGAACGCTTGGCCGCCAATCGGGCGATCGCCCGATTGCTGTTGGACGCGCATAGCCTATGGCTGGCCGAGCCCGACGAGGATGAACATCACTGAACGGTAAGGTGCGGGGTAACTTCGGCTGATGGGGGATCGGCCGCATTGTCATAAAATCGAGCTTGCTTGGGACTTCTATTTCCATATGATCGGGTCTCGTTTGATGAGCTGGAGGTAGACAATGCGGGTTCGATCTGTGCTGCTTGCGGCGATGGTGTCGATGGGGATGTCGGCCGAACAGGCCTGGGCCGAGCCCGAGGCAGCGCTGGTTTCGGATCGCGGGGGATTTTTGGTGTCGTCCGGGACTGTGGGCGATGGCCGCCTGCATGTCGAGGCTGGGGTCAATTTCGAGCGCGACAAGCGCGGCGCTATGAAGAGCCGCGTGTGGACGACACCGGCCTCGCTGCGCTATGGCATCGGCGACGACCTGGAGGTGCGTCTGGAGAGCGATGCTTTTACCCGGCAACGCGAGGGCGGCACCGGTGCCGACGGCAAGCAGAGCGGTTTCGCCGATGCCGCCTTCGGCATCAAGTGGCACGATGTCCACGATGGTACGGCCATCGATTCCGCCGCCTGGTGGCTGAGCATGGAGTTGCCGAGCGGCAGTCGTGACTTCAAGGGCGATGGCCTGCGTCCGGCCTTGTATCGGGTGATGGAATGGGCCTTGTCCGAGACCGATGGCCTGGCCCTGATGCCGGGCATCAAGTACGACCGCGATGCCAGCGGGCATTTCTGGAGCGGTGCGCTCGGTGGGGCATATAACCGGACGTTGAGCGAGCGCGTCGGTGCTTCGCTCGCGATCGAAGGCAAGCAGCTGGCCGGTCCGCGCCACGGTGGCAACGTGGTGACTTCGACCATCAGCCTGGCATATCTACTCAACAAAGACACCCAACTCGATACCGGCGCGAGTTTCGGCCTGAACGAACATAGCCCGGATTTCGCTTGGACGGCGGGGGTGTCGGTGCGTTTCTGATCCAGCCGGGCTATAGATCGTTCACCGCGATGGCTTCTTCTGCGCGCCCGCTCTTTTGTTGCAGGCGCCACATTTCCGCATAGCGGCCGTTTGCCGCCAGCAATTGGGCGTGCTGGCCGCGCTCGACGATGCGGCCGGCCTCCAGTACCAGGATTTCGTCGGCATCGACGATGGTGGATAGCCGGTGGGCGATGACCAGGGTGGTCCGGTTTTCCGAGATGCGCGCAAGCTCCGCCTGGATCGCCTTTTCGGTAGCGGAGTCGAGCGATGAAGTCGCTTCGTCGAAGACCAGGATGGGGGGATTTTTCAGGACCGCCCGGGCGATCGCGACACGTTGCTTTTCACCGCCGGACAGCTTGAGGCCGCGCTCGCCGACCAGGGTGTCGTAGCCATCGGGCAATTGCGCGATAAAGCGATCCAGGTGGGCGGCCCGGGCGGCCTCCAATACCTCGTCGCGGCTGGCGCTGGGCCGGCCGTAGGCGAGGTTGTAGTGGAGCGTGTCGTTGAATAGCACGGTGTCCTGCGGCACCATGCCAATGGCCGTGCGTAGGCTGGATTGCGTCACCTGGCGGATGTCCTGGCCGTCGAGCAGGATGCGGCCGCCACTCACGTCATAGAAGCGGAACAGCAAGCGCGACAAGGTGGATTTGCCGGCACCGCTGCTGCCGACCACGGCGAGTTTTTTTCCGGCCGGAATGACGAAATCGATGCCGTGCAGGATTTCGCGGCGCTCATCGTAGGCGAAGTGCACGTTCTCGAACCGCACCTCGCCGTGTCCGACCTGTAAGGGCTTGGCATCCGGTGCATCTTGGATCTCGGGTGGGCGATGCAGCAGGCCGAACAGCTTCTCCATGTCGGTCAGCGCATTGCGAATCTCGCGATAGACCGTGCCGAGGAAATTGAGCGGGATGAACAACTGGATCAGATAGGCGTTGACCAGCACCAGATCGCCGATGGTCATGGTCTTGTCGCTCACGCCTTGCGCCGCCAGGGCCATCATCGCAGTAACGCCGCAGGCGATGATGCTGGCTTGACCGGTGTTGAGCCAGGCCAGCGAGATCTCGCTCTGCACCGCGGCGTTTTCGGCCTGCTTGAGATCGCGGTTCAGGCGCTCGGCCTCGAACGCCTCGTTGTTGAAGTACTTCACCGTCTCGTAGTTGAGCAGGCTGTCGACGGCATGGGCGTTGGCGTCGGCGTCGGTTTGGTTCATCGCCCGCCGGTGCTGGAGGCGCCAGTTGGTGACCAGCACGGTGAAGAAGATGTAGACAACGAGGGTCGTCAGCGTGATCGCGCCGAACCAAGGGCTGTATTTGGCGAACAGCACGCCGGCCACCATCAGGATCTCCAGCAGCGTCGGCGCGATGTTGAACAGCGAGAAGTTGATCAGGAAGCGGATCGAACGGGCGCCGCGTTCGATCTCTACGGCCAGGCCGCCGGTGCGCCGTTCCAGGTGGAAACGCAGCGATTGCGCGTGCAGGTGGCGGAACACATCGAAGATGACGCCGCGCATCGCGCGTTGCAGTACGCGGGCGAACAGGGCGTCGCGGAGTTCGGTGAAGGCGGTATTGCCGAAACGCAGCGTGCCGTAGAGTACGATGAAGGCGAGCGGCAGCAATAATGCAGTGCCAGGGTTTTGCAGATGGTCGACGATCTCCTTGAGCACCAGCGGCACAGAAACGTTGGCCAGCTTGGCCGAGAACAACAAACCAAAGGCCGCGAACAAGCGGCCTTTGTATTGCCAGACGTAGGGAAACAGCGACCAGGCCGCGCGCCATTGCGAGGTGGTGATCTTCGGGCTGGTGTTGTCGGAGCGGCTGTGGTGTTCGGTCATGGCGGGAATGCGATGTTTCCCGCCGATTCTACTGCCCTTCTGCCCGGGCGTGTGTTTACAGGGTCTGCATGGCGAGCAGACGGGTGGCCTTCTTGGGGGCGAGCGGATAGCTCAGGAAGTAGCCCTGACAGGCCTGGCAGCCGACTTGCTCGAGATAGCTCAACTGCGCCTCGGTTTCGACACCCTCGGCCACCATGTTCAATTTCAGGCCATGGCTCATCGCGGCGATGCCGGCGACGATGGGCGTGCCTTCGCTGTTGGGATGGATGTCCTGCACGAAGCTCTTGTCGATCTTGATGGTGTGGACCGGCAGGCGCTTCAAGTAATTCAGCGAGGAATAGCCGGTGCCGAAATCGTCGATCGAGATTTCGACGCCGAAGCCGGCGAGTTGCCGGAGTTTGTCGATCGAGCCGTCCATATCGCGCATCAGCATGCTCTCGGTGATCTCGATGCCGATCATCCGGTCCGGCACGCGGTTGGCGAGCAGGGTGGCGGTAAAGCGCTCGACGAACTCCGCTTGTTCGATCTGGCTGGCCGACAGATTGATCGACAGGCTCACCCGCGGCAGGCCCATTTCATGCCACTGGCGGGCTTGCTGGCAGACGTGTTGCAAGACCTGTTCGCTCAGCGGCGCGATCAGGCCGCTGTCTTCGGCGATGGGGATGAACTCGTCCGGGCCGACCATGCCGCGCTCGGGGTGGCGCCAGCGCACCAAAGCCTCCATGCCGACGATGCGGCGCGACGCAATGGCGAATTGCGGCTGGTAATAGACCTCGAACTCGCGTCGCTGCAGGCCGCGGCGCAGCTCGGTCTCCAGCGCCATGCGGCTGTTCAGGCTGGTGTTGAGGTCCTGCTGGAAGAAGTAGTAGCCGTTCCGGCCCTTATCCTTGGTGTGATACAGGGCGGTGTCGGCGTGCTTGGTCAGCAGCTCCATGGTGTCGCCGTCGTCCGGGAATAGGGCGATGCCGATGCTCATGGTCACGAACAGCTCGTGGCCGTCGATCAGGAACGGGGTTTTGAGCGCCTGCAGCACCTTGCGCGCGATCATCGCCGCGCTTTCGCGGTTGCGGATCTGCGGCAACAGCAGCATGAACTCGTCGCCGCCGATGCGGGCCAGGGTGTCGGCCTCGCGCAGGCAGGCGCGGATGCGCTGGCTCATCGCTTGCAGCAGCCGGTCGCCGACCAGATGACCGAGGGTGTCGTTGACCAGCTTGAACCGGTCCATGTCCATGAACATCACGGCGAGCAGATGATCCTGCCGCTTGGCCTGGGCCAGG
>JAJZTV010000136.1 GCA_021847385.1 Pseudomonadota bacterium
AGCCTTCGGCGACACCAGCGATCCACAGGGCGGCGATGTAGAGCACGACGCCGATGGTGGAGACCCAGAAGTGGGTGTTGATCCATTTCACGCTGTACATCTCCTCGCGGCCGAACAGGCGCGGAATCAGGTAGTACATCGAGCCGATGGAGATCATCGCGACCCAGCCCAGGGCGCCGGAATGGACATGGCCGATGGTCCACTCGGTGTAGTGCGACAGCGCATTGACCGTTTTCACCGACAGCATCGGGCCTTCGAAGGTCGACATGCCGTAGAAGGACAGGGCGGTGACCATGAACTTCAGGATGGGGTCGGTGCGCAGTTTATGCCAGGCGCCGGACAGGGTCATGATGCCGTTGATCATGCCGCCCCAGGACGGCGCGATCAGCATCAACGAGAACAGCATGCCCAGGCTCTGTGCCCAGTCGGGTAGGGCGGTGTAGAGCAGATGGTGCGGGCCGGCCCACATGTAGATGAAGTTGAGCGACCAGAAGTGCACGATGGACAAGCGGTAGGAATAGATCGGCCGACCGGCTTGTTTCGGGATGAAGTAATACATCATGCCGAGGAAGGCGGTGGTCAGGAAAAAGCCGACCGCATTGTGGCCGTACCACCATTGCACCATGGCATCCTGCACGCCGGCATAGGCCGAGTAGGACTTGGTCAAGGTAATCGGGAATTCCATGCTGTTGGTGATGTGCAGCACCGCGATGGTGACGATATAGGCGCCGAAGAACCAGTTCGCCACATAGATGTGCTGGGTCTTGCGCTTGATGATCGTGCCGAAGAACAACACCGCGTAGGCGACCCAGACCACGGCGATCAGGATGTCGATCGGCCATTCCAGTTCGGCATATTCCTTGCCGCTGGTATAGCCCATCGGCAAGCTGACCGCGGCCAGCACGATGATCAGTTGCCAGCCCCAGAACACGAAACTGGCCAAGCCATCCGACAGCAAGCGAGCCTGGCAGGTGCGCTGCACGGCGAACAGCGAAGCGGCGAACAGGGCCGAACCGCCGAAGGCGAAGATCACTGCGTTGGTATGGAGCGGTCGGATGCGACCGTAGGACAGGTAGGGCGTGAGAGGCCCGAGGTGTTCGGTAAGGGTAGGCCAGATCAACTGGGCCGAGAGGATGACGCCGACCAACATACCGACAATGCCCCAGACCACAGTCATGATGGCAAATTGCCGGACGACCTTATAGTTGTATGTGGTTGCTTCCATACAGGCCTCCTTCGCAGGGTGTTGTTAATTACGACATTAGAATCCTAATATGCTGTCTAAGCGAGTGTCAACGGGATGCGTCATGGTTATTGGTATCGGGTGGCGGGGTGTCGTCATCGTCCATCAAGATGCGATGGGCGGGCCCCTCCATATCCTCGAACTGCCCGCTTTTAACGGCCCAAATCAAACCGATGGCGATAACGCCGGCGAAGACCAGGCTGAGCGGGATCAGCAGAAAGAGGATGTCCATGTGTTGCGACAGGTTAGTACGTATCGCCGGTCCGTGCCAGCATTTGTTGCCGCTATAAAATTTATTTAACGCAGGCGGTTCAGCCGCATCGCGTTGAGCACGACCAACAGCGAACTGGCCGACATGCCGATCCCGGCTAGCCAGGGCGTAACAAAGCCCAAGGCCGCGGCAGGGATCGCCACGAGGTTATACAGTGCCGACCAGGCCAGGTTCTGCCGAATGATCTGCCGAGTCTTGCGCGCCAGGCGCACGCCATCGGCCAGTCGTGCCAGCTCGCTCGACAGCAGCACCATGTCGGCGGCGGCCTGGGCCGCTTCGGCGCCCTGGTCGATGGCGATCGAGACCTGGGCCTGGGCCAATACCGGCGCGTCGTTTACGCCGTCACCGGTCATCGCGACGATGGCACCGTGTTGCTGCATGTTGCGTACGGCCTCCAGCTTGTCGGCCGGCAGCATGCCGCCGCGCGCATCAGCGATGCCAAGCAATTGGCCCATGCGGGCGACGTTCTCCGGCCGGTCGCCGGAATAGATATGCAAGCGAATACCCAGCGCTTCGAGTTGCGCGATCAACTGGCGCGCCTGTGGCCGCAACTCGTCGCCCAACTCGAACCAAGCCAACACGCCGGCCTCGTCAGCCAAGGCGATCAGGGTGCCGTTGCCGTTGGCCGGCAGTGCGGCACCGGGCGCGGCATAGCCCGGCGCGCCGAGCCGGTAGTGGCGACCGGCCACCCGGCCGCGCACGCCTTGGCCGGGCAGGTAGGTAATGTCATCCGCTTGTTTGGTGTGCGTACCGGCCGCCTCGCGCAGCGCACCGGCGATCGGATGCGTCGCACCTTGTTCCAGCGCGGCGGCAATGGCCAAGGCCTCGGCCGCCTCGCCGCGCACCGGCTGGGTCGCCAGCAGGCGAAAGCGGCCGGTGGTCAGCGTGCCGGTTTTGTCGAACACGAAATCGCTGGCCCGGGCCAAGGTCTCCAGCGCGTGACCGCGAGTCGACAACAGGCCCAAGCGGGTCAGCCGGCCTAGCGCCACGGTCAGCGCGGCCGGGGTGGCCAGGGCCAAGGCGCACGGGCAGGTGATGACCAAGACCGACACCGTGATCCAGAACGCGCGGCCAGGGTCGACGACATACCAGGCCGCGGCAACCAGGGCCGAGACGATCAAAATCGCCAGCACGAACCAATGCGCGACGCGGTCGGCGGCCAGGGCCAGCTTGGGTTTTTCGGCCAACGCGCGGTCGAGCAGGCGCACAATGCCCGAGAGGACGGTGTCGGCCCCGATCTTTTCGACGTGCACGACCAAGGGGCTATCCAGGTTGAGGCTGCCGCCGATCACCGCGGCCCCGGCCTGTTTCGCCAGCGGGGTCGATTCACCGGTGAGCAGCGACTCGTCCACACTGGAGATGCCTTCCGCGACCCGGCCGTCGGCCGGGAAGCTCTCGCCCGGTCCGACCAGCACATAGTCGCCGGGGCTCAGCTTGGCCGCGGCCACGGTCTCCTCCGCACGGTCGCTTGGGTAGGCCGGCAGCCTGCACGCGGCGGCCGGGATCAGCTTGATCAGGGTCTCGGCCGCCTCGGCCGATTTCTTGCGCGCGCTCATCTCCAAGAAGCGGCCGGTGAGCAGGAAGAACACGAACATCGTGACCGAATCGAAATAGACCTCGCCCGAACGGGTCAGCACGGCCCAGACGCTGGCGAAATAGGCGGAGCCGATGCCGAGCGCGACCGGCACGTCCATGCCCAGGCGCATGAGTTTGAGATCGCGCCAGGCGGCCTGGAAGAACGGCCAGGCCGAGTAGAACATCACCGGTGTGGTCAGCAGCAAGCCGGCGAAACGCATCAATTGCCGGATGTCGTCGGTCATCGTGTCGGCATCGGCCAGATAGACCGGGATCGCATACATCATCACCTGCATCATGCCTAAGCCGGCGATGGCCAGCCGGCGGATCGCGACATTGCGCTCCTTGCGGTACAGCTCTTCCTGGCGGCCGGTGTCGAACGGGTGGGCGAGGTAGCCGATCTCCTGCACCGCGTGCAGGATGTGCGACAGCTTGATCTGGCTGTCGTCCCAGCGCACCCGGGCGCGGTGGGTCGAGAAATTGATGTCGGCCGAGAGCACGCCGGGCAACTGGCGCAAATGGCGCTCGTTCAACCAGATGCAGGCGGCGCAGACGATGCCCTCCAGGATCAGGCTGGCCTCGCGCACCTCGCCGTCCTCCTTGACGAAGCTCGCCTGCACCTCGGGCAGGTCGTAGAGCGCGAGCTTTTGCACTGCTTCCATCGCCGCGGTCGCGGTGGGTGGGTATTCGGTGCGCAGCCGGTAGTAATCGGCCTGGCCGGCGTCGATGATGGTCTGCGCCACGGCCTGGCAGCCTCGGCAACAGGCCGGGTGGGCTTGGCCGTCCAGTTGGATGGGATAACCGGCACCGGCAGGCACGGCCTCGCCGCAATGGAAGCAGCGGGACGGATCGGAGAGGGGAGAGGTGGCGGCATTCATGCGAGGCGGCCATTCTACCGGATGCCGCTGGTTACAATATCGGCATGATTCCTTGGCTTGTTGGCACCGCCCCGTTCCCGCCTGTCGACACCGCGCTGCGCGAGCCGGACGGCTTGCTCGCCGCCGGCGGCGAGCTGTCGGTCGACCGCCTGCTCGATGCCTATCGCCACGGCATCTTTCCGTGGTTCGGCCCGGGCGAGCCTATCCTATGGTGGTCGCCCGATCCGCGCATGGTGCTGCTGCCCGAGCAATTCAAGATTTCCCGATCTTTGGCGAAAAGATTGAAGCGGTCGGATTATGAGATTCGGGTCGACACCGCCTTCGCCGAGGTCATGCGCGCGTGCGCCCAACCGCGCGAGGGCCAGGCCGGCACCTGGATCGTACCGGCCATGCAGGCCGCCTATGGCCGCCTGCACGCGGCGGGCTATGCCCACTCGGTGGAGACCTGGCTCGACGGCAAGCTGGTCGGCGGCCTGTATGGCGTGGCCTTGGGCCAGGCCTTCTTCGGCGAATCGATGTTCACCCGGATGACCGACGGCTCGAAGCTGGCCTTGGCGCATCTGGTGCGGCAACTGCAGCGCTGGGGTTTCGGCCTGATCGATTGCCAGATGGTGACCGCGCATCTGACCTCGCTCGGCGCCCGGCCCGTGCCGCGTAGTGAATTTCAGGCTAGGCTGAATATATTGTCGGCCCAGCCGGGCCGCATTGGACAATGGGATTTCGATCATGACCTCTTTGCGCGAACTGCCCATCCATAGTTTGCAGTTCTATCTGACGGCGCCCTATCCCTGCAGCTATCTGCCGGGGCGCGAGGCGCGCTCGCAAGTCGCCACGCCGCACAGCCTGATCGACACCTCGGTCTACTCCGAGCTGGTTTGGCGCGGCTTTCGCCGCAGCGGCTTGTTCGTCTATCGGCCGCGCTGCAGCGGTTGCCAGGCCTGCGTGCCGGTGCGGGTGCCGGTCGCCGATTTCCGGCCTAGCCGCACGCAGCGTCGCTGCGCCGCCCACAACGGCGATATCGAATTGGCGCTCAAACCCCTGGCCTTCGACGAGGCCCACTACCGGCTGTATCGCCGCTACCAAATGGCGCGCCACAGCGGCGGCGGCATGGACAACGACGACCGCGAGCAATACCGCAGTTTCTTGCTGCAAAGCCGGGTCGATAGCGTGCTGGCCGAGTTCAGCCTGAACGGCGAGGTGGTCATGGTCGGCCTGGTCGATCGCTTGCTCGACGGCCTGTCGGCGGTCTACACCTTTTTCGATCCGGCCCTGGCCAAGCGCAGCCTGGGTGTCTATGGCGTGCTGTCGCAGATAGAATTGGCCCGGCGGCTCGGCCTGCCTTATGTCTATTTGGGCTATTGGATCGCGCAGAGCCCGAAGATGGCCTATAAGAGCGGCTATCGGCCGATCGAGGTGCTGCAAGACGGCGCCTGGCGCCGTTACGAACAAGGACACGAATAATGGCATTGTTGCTGCCCGCGGCCGAACAAATCCTGCAAGCCCATGCCCAATTTTTGCACGTGGTGGTGCAGGCGATATTGAACCCGGCGCTCAGGCCGGAACTGCAAGGCGCGCTGCAAGCGGCCGAGGCCCAAGGCTGGGGCCGCCTGGTGGCGACGATTCGGCAGATCGTCGACGGCAAGCGCGACCGGGCTATTCTGCTGGGGCTGGACGACGAAGACCGGGTGCTGGCCGAGGCGATCCTGGCCGGCATCGAGAACCCGGCCACCTTGCCCGAGATCAAGGCCCCCGACCCGGCCACCGCGGCACCGGGCTTGGCCGCCATGATCGGCGCGGCCGCGAGCGGCGATGTGCAAGCGCTCGGCGCCCTCGCCAACATGGCCGAACAGATGGTCAAGGCCGGCGGCGACATGGCCCGGCTGGGCGCGATCATGCGTCGCCTGATCGACGGCGACCGCGATGCCGAACAACTGACCCGCGGCATGGCCGGT
>JAJZTV010000137.1 GCA_021847385.1 Pseudomonadota bacterium
GGCTTCCAGGTCTATGCCAGCCCCGAGGTGACGCTGGAAGAGGACTTGATCCGGCGCGATCTCACCATCAACGCCATGGCCGAAGCGGCCGATGGCCAAATCACCGACCCCTACGGCGGCCAGCGCGATCTCGCCGATAAAATATTGCGCCACGTCAGCCCGGCCTTTGCCGAAGACCCGGTGCGCATCCTGCGCGTGGCCCGCTTCGCCGCGCGCTTTCCCGAATTCACCGTGGCGCCGGAAACGCTCGAACTGATGCGCGCGATGGTGGCCAGCGGCGAGGTCGATGCCCTGGTGCCGGAACGGGTCTGGCAAGAAATCAGCCGCGGCCTGATGGAAACCAAACCCTCGCGCCTGCTCGGCGTGCTGCGCGACTGCGGTGCCTTGGCCAAGCTATTGCCCGAAGCCGATACCCTGTTCGGCGTGCCGCAGGACCCGGCCAAGCATCCCGAGGTCGACACCGGTGTCCATCTGTTGCGCGTGCTCGACTGGGCCGCCAGCCAAGGCCACGACCTTGCCGTGCGCTATGCCGCGCTGGTGCACGACCTGGGCAAGGGCCTCACCCCGCGCGAGCGGTGGCCCGATCACGAAGGCCACGAAGCGGCCGGCATGGCCGCCGTGCACGCGGTGAGCACGCGGCTGCGCGTGCCGACCGATTGCAAGGAACTGGCCCTCGCCGTCGCTCGCTGGCATGGCGAAGCTCATCGCGCCGACCGGCTCGACGCCGCCGGCCTGCTCGCGCTGTTGGAAGCGACCGACGCCTTCCGCCGGCCCGAGCGCTTCGAGCAGTTTCTGCTCGCCTGCGCCGACGACCACCACGGCCGGCCCGGCTACGAGACGCGGCCGTTCGCCCAAGCCGACCGCCTGCGCCAAGCCCTGGCCGCCGCCCATGCGGTCGATGCCGGCGCCGTCGCCCAGGCCGCCCCGATAGGCGGCATCCCCCAGGCCATCCGCACCGCGCGCACGGCGGCCATCCAGGCCGGCTTGCCAAGTTGAAACGCAGTGGGCGTATACTGCGCCCACAACCCTGTTGAACATCCTCAACCTGCCCAATCGGGCAATCTGACTTAGGAGGTGTTATGCACGCAAACGTTGGTGGGATCGATCGTATTATTCGCATCGTCGTCGGCCTGGCCTTGATCGCCTGGGCATTGATGGGTGGCCCGGTGTGGGCCTGGATCGGCGTGGTGCCGCTGGCCACCGGCGCCATCGGCTGGTGCCCGGCCTACCTGCCCTTCGGGCTCAAGACCTGCAAGACCTGCGAGAGCAAATCGGCCGAATAAGCCGACAAGCAAGAAAAACAAACCCCGCCTAGTGCGGGGTTTGTTTTTACGTGGCCACAATGCGGGCAGTGGTTCCAGACGCAAGGGGATTGGCATGACGCAAGTCACACTCAAGGGCAGTTGTTTATGCGGCACGGTTCGCTATGAAGTAAGCGGCGACCCACAGCGGTTTTATCACTGCCATTGTGCGCGTTGCCGAAAGTCATCGGGAACCGGCCATGCGACAAACTTGATGTTGATGAACGCGCAACTGGTATTCACCGACGGCGAATCGTTTTTGAAACAATACAAAGTACCGGAAGCCAAGCGTTTTACTCGGCAGTTTTGCACCAATTGCGGGAGTTCGCTGGCGCGCTTCGTTCCGGAACTTGATGCTGTGGTCATTCCCGCAGGCTCGCTGGACAGCGAGCCCCCCATCAAACCACAAGCGCGAATCTTCTGGGGATCGCGCGCGGCGTGGTCCTGTGATGGCGACGCGTTGCCGCGGCATGCCGAATACCCGGCATAACCAGCCCAGCGCCGGCTGCACTAAGCTTCTGGTCGGCGTCATCTCAACAAACTTGCCGGTACAGGCCTAGGACAACACTGCTTTGCGGCAAGCCAAGACGGCGTTGGAGCCGCCGAAGGCGAACGAGTTGCTCAAGGCGGCGCGCACCGGCACATCGCGCTCGCCGAGGCCGACATGGCGCACGCCCATGCACTCCGGCGCCAACTCAGCGAGATGCGCGGTCGGCGGAATAGCCTGTCGCGCCACGGCCAGGATAGTCACGATCGCCTCGATCGCGCCGGCCGCACCCAGGGCGTGGCCATGCATGGATTTCGTCGCGCTGATCGCCAGGCGGCTGGCATGGTCGCCGAACACCTGGGCCAAGGCAGCGATCTCAGCCGCATCGCCTTCGCGCGTGGCCGTGCCATGTGCGTTCACATAATCGATCTCGTCCGGCCGCAGGCCGGCATCCACCAGGGCGGCCTCCAGCGCCCGAACTTGCCCGGCCGCATCTGGGCGCGACAAATGCACATGGTCGCAACGGGTGCCATAGCCGGCCAGTTCGGCATAAATCGTGGCGCCCCGGGCGACGGCACGGTCCCAATCTTCCAGCACGATGGCGCCGGCGCCTTCCGACAAGACCAAGCCGCGCCGTTCGGCATCGAACGGGCGGCAGGCCGAGGGCGCAGAAGCCGCGTCGCCAGGGGCGAGTATCTTCAAAGACTCCCAGGCGCGGATCACGCCGTAGGCCAAGGGCGCTTCCGAACCGCCGGCCAGCATGACCGCGGCCTCGCCGGAGCGCACCCGGCGAAACGCCTCGCCGATGGCGATGGCCGACGAGGCGCAGGCAACCGAATAGGTAACATTCGCGCCGCCCAGACCCAAGCCAATCGCAATATGCGTTGCAGCGGCATTGCTCATGCTGAACATCACCGACAATGGCGAGATCCGCGTCTTGTCGCGCAGAAACAAATCCTGGTAGCCGCGCTCGGTAGTACCGAAGCCACCGCCGCCGGTGCCCCAAAACACGCCGACATCATGCTTCTGCAATGAGTCGTCCCGATCCAGGCCGGCATCCTGCCAAGCCGACTGGGCAGCGGTCGCACCCAGTTGGCTGAAGCGATCCATGCCATTGGCCCGGCTGCGGCCCAGGCTGGCGGCCGCATCGAAATCGGCGCAATACCCGGCCGGTATCGCCAGCGGCTGCGGCGCAGCTTCGCCTTGATACAGACGGATGGCCGATTCGCCGCGCAATAGCGCATCGAAGAAAAGCTGCGCGTCGCCGCCATGCGGCGTCACCGCGCCGATGCCGGTCACCGCGACCCGGCGTCGGGTCACGCCCTCTGTCCCTGACGCCCTGCCTGCATCGCTTCGACGATCTTCACCAGATCGGCGAGGGTGACCGGCGTCGGAAAATCCTCGGGCGCCGGCACGCCCAGCTTGTCCTCGACCTCGAACATCAGCTCGACCAAGCCGAGCGAATCGACCTCAAGCGATTCGAGCGTGGTTTCCGGCGTGACCGATTCCACTGCGATGTCGTAACGCTTATGCAGCGCATCGAGAATGATGGGATAGACATCCATCGAAGACCTCCATTACCGTGATTGCGATAGCGCATAGACATTGCTGCGCGCAGGCACCCTGTTCGACCGACCCGCTTGCCGATCGAGAAATTCGCGCGTCTCGGCCAGCACGCGTTCTTTTTCTTGATCCAGCGTAATCATGTGATAGCTGTCGCGCAGCACGACGTAGCGGCTGTGCTCGGAGGCAATCTGACGCAGCAGATATTCCGGATTGCGCAGTGACGACATATCGTCTTCCGCGGCATGCACAACCAACGTCGGGCTCGTGATTCGCGGCATCAGCTTGCGCGTCGCCCGGCACAGACGCATGGCCTCGATCAGGCTGGGCGCGGTCAAGGTCGCCGCGCCGGCCATGGACGATTCGGTCTTCGCCATCTCGCGCGCGATCCAGCTCCGCATCCGTTCGTCCTTGACGCCATAGGGCTCGCCCTCGCGATAGCGGTAACGCATGCCGAACGGCACATAGGGCGCGAGGTGCAACAGAAAGCGATACCAGGGCAAGCTCCAGCCGTCGTACCAAAGGGTGACGGACAAGGCGATCAGCGCGGCCACCTCATCGCCGCGTTGCGCGGCCACGCTCAGGGCCAGGGTCGCGCCGATGCACAGGCCGCCGATCGCGACCTGCTCATGCGTAGCATGCACCCGGTCGAATTCGTGCAAGGCCTGGGCGACCCAGTCCTGCCAATCCGTAACCAGGCCCTTTTGCCTGCCACCGCCGTCGCCATAACCGGGCAGATGCGGCAGGTAGACGGTATAGCCGGCACGCTGCAAACCGCGGCCGAGCAACTGCAGCTCCAAGGGGCTACTGGACAGGCCGTGAAACAGGATGACGGCGCGCTCACCGGCGGGCAGGGTCTGGGACTTGAACATGACCGAAGAGGCCGACAGAAGAAGAGTGCGGCCACTTTACACATGCCCGGGAGGAACGTCCCTTACTGATTCGTAAGCCGGCCGGCCACCCGCGCCGCGGAGCCGACCTGGCGGGCAACGGCCATTTAGCCGAGGAACAATTTATAGGCCGGGTTCTTCGACTCGTTCCAGTAGGGATAGCCGAGCTTATCGAGGAAGGCCTTGAACTGCGCCTTGTCCTTGGTCGGCACCTGCACCCCGCACAGCACCCGGCCGTAGTCGGCACCGTGGTTGCGGTAGTGGAACAGGCTGATGTTCCACTTGTGGCCCAGGCTGTTGAGGAACTTCATCAGCGCGCCCGGCCGTTCCGGGAACTCGAAGCGGTAGATCACCTCGTCCTTCGCCTGCGGCGCCTTGCCGCCGACCAGGTGGCGGATGTGCAGCTTGGCCATCTCGTTGTCGGTCAGGTCGAGCACCGCCAGCTCGTGCCGCTTGAGCGACGCGATCATCTTGTCCACCTCGGCCCGGTTCTGCACCTGCACGCCGACGAAGATGTGGGCGAGCTTGGGGTCGTCGAAGCGGTAGTTGAACTCGGTGATGACGTGGCCGCCCAAAAGTGAGCAGAAGGTCTTGAAGCTGCCCGGCTTCTCCGGGATGGTCACCGCCAGCACCGCCTCGCGCTTCTCGCCCAGCTCGGCCCGCTCGGCCACGAAGCGCAGGCGGTCGAAGTTCATGTTGGCGCCGCTGGCGATGGCGACCAGGTGCTTGTCCTTGGCCTTCTCCCGCGCGACCCAGGCCTTGAGGCCGGCCACCGACAGGGCGCCGGCCGGCTCCAGAATCGAGCGGGTATCCTCGAACACGTCCTTGATCGCGGCGCAGATCGCGTCGTTGTCCACGCGGATGATCTCGTCGACGTATTGCTGGCACAGGCGGAAGGTCTCGGCCCCGACCTGCTTCACCGCCACGCCGTCGGCGAACAGGCCGACCTGGGCCAGGGTCACCCGCTCGCCCTTGGCCAGCGAGCGGGCCATGGCGTCGGCCTCTTCCGGCTCGACGCCGATCACCTTGATCTCCGGCCGCAAGCGTTTGACATAGGCGGCGATGCCGGCGATCAGGCCGCCGCCGCCGACCGGCACGAAGATCGCGTGCGGGCAAGCCGACTTGGCCTGGCGCATCAGCTCCATGGCCACCGTACCCTGGCCGGCGATCACCTCGGGGTCGTCGTAGGGGTGGACGAAGGTCTTCTTCTCTTTCTTGGCGATGGCCATGGCATGGTGATAGGCCTCGTCGTAGGAATCGCCGTGCAGCACCACCTCGGCCCCGCGCTTGGCCACGGCGTCCACCTTGATCTGTGGCGTGGTCGCCGGCATCACGATGGTCGCCTCGCATTTGAGGATCTGCGCTGCCAGGGCCACGCCCTGGGCATGGTTGCCGGCCGAGGCCGCCACCACGCCGCGTTTGAGCGCCGCTGCCGGCAACGAGGCCATCTTGTTGTAGGCGCCGCGCAGCTTGAACGAGAACACCGGCTGCATGTCCTCGCGCTTGAGCCACACCGTGTTCTTCAGCCGGCGCGAGAGGTTGGGCGCCTCGTCCAGGGGCGACTCGATGGCCACGTCGTAGACGCGGGCAAGCAGGATTTTTTCCAGATAGTCCGACATGCTGGTTTCAACCGGTTTGAAATGGCCGCTAAACCCCGCTA
>JAJZTV010000138.1 GCA_021847385.1 Pseudomonadota bacterium
GATCAACGCCAGGTGCAACAATTCGCGCCGGCTCAGGGTGGCGCCCAGCGGCAGGCGCGACCCCGTGCCCTTGATGCGATCCAAATCCTCGGAATTGATGGTGATCTGCTCGTCGAGCGGCAAGCCGGCGTCCAGGGTCACCACCGCCGTCATCAGCTTGGTGATCGACGCGATCGGGGTTTCGACCTCGGGGTTCTTGGTGTAGATCAACTCGCCGGTAGCCTGGTTGATGACCAGGGCCGAATTCGAGCGCAACTTCAAATCGCCTTTCGCCAGCGCATGATCGAGTTCGGCATCGCGCGCCGCTTGATCGTTGCGCTGATTACGCTTGGCGACCTTCTTGTGCTTGGCCTTGACCTGATGCTTGGCCTTGGCTTGGTGTTTGACTTTCGATTTTTTAGCCTTCGACTGGCTGGTGCGGGCTTTACCTTCTGCCGCCTGGACTTCCGCCACAGGCCAAGCCAGGATCGACAGCGATAAAAAGAGTGGGAGCAGCGTTTTTTTCATTACCTTATTTCTCACCCAAGCGCCCCAACGAGGGACGTAATGTATATCGGCGGTTGCAGGCAGAACTTTAAGCGATTTCTCAAGAATTGCAAGGCTAAGCCGCACCCCGCTCGACGAAACCAAACGTCATGCGCGACGGCCGCCCAACAAGCCCTCCAGGCTTTTGACCAAATCGGCCGGCAACACCAAGGTCTTGCTATTGCCCGATTGCGCGATCTCCTTGAGCGAGGCGATGTACTTCTCGCCCAACAGGAAGTAGGCCGGCAGCTCTTTTTCCGGAAGCGACTCGGCGATGCGCTTGATCGCCTCGGCCGAGGCCGAGGCTAGGCGTACCTGGGCCTCGGCATCGCGTTTGGCCGATTCCAGCCGGGCTTCGGCTTCCAGAATGGCCGCCTGTTTATCGCCCTCGGCGCGGGTCACCGTCGCCTTGCGCTCGCGCTCGGCCGCGGCCTGCAACTCCATGGACTTCTGCATGGTCGGCGACGGCTTGATGTCCTGGATTTCGACCGACTTCAGGGTCAGGCCCCAGTCGGCCACGTCGTCGGAGATCGACTCCTTCAGCCGGGCCTTGATCTGGTCGCGGCTGGACAAGGCCTGGTCCAGGTCCATGTCGCCGATGATCGCACGCAGGCTGGTCTGCACCAGATTCATCACCGCCAACTGGAAATTGGTCACGCCGTAGACCGCGCTCTGGGTATCGGTCACCTTGACGAAGGCGATGGCATTGGTGATCAGCACCGCGTTGTCGCGGGTGATCACCTCCTGCTCGGGGATGTCGAGGATCAGGTCCTTGGTCGTGACTTTGTAGGCCAAGCGATCGATATAGGGCACCAGGATATGCAGCCCCGGCAAGAGCGTCGTGAGGTACTTGCCCAGACGCTCGACCACCCACTCCTCGCCCTGCGGCACGATGCGCACGCCCTTCCATAAGGTGATGAAGAGAAAACCGATTAAAACGATCGAGACGACTTCCATGACTCATTCCCCCATCTGTTCGACTTTGAGAATCTGCCCGAGCACGTCGACCACACGCGCCTTCTTGCCGGCTGCGATCGGCGCATCGGCGATGATGGGCCAGCGGTCGGCCCCCAGCACCGGGCGTTGAAACAAGATCTCGCCCTGCCCCATCTCACTCACCGCACGCGTCACCAAACCGGTCAGACCGAGCACGCTTTCCTTGGCCTGGCCTGAGCGCGTGTCGGCCGGATTCTTGAAGTACTTGAGCCAGACCCCCATCATGACCAGCGAACTGGCCGACCACAACAAGGCCTGCGCCGCCAGGCCCAGTGGCAGCAGCCAGACCACGATGCCGGTCAACAAGGCACCCAGGCCAAACCAAATCAGGAAAAAGGTGGGCGTGAGGATTTCCAGCGCGATCAGCGCGAGCCCGAGAACGAACCAATGCCACCAGACCAGTCCCATTGCCCCTCCCCAACGATTGCGAAACTGCCCTAAGAATGCGCGGTCTTCGCGATCTGTTCAATTTTGATGTGCCACTCGCGTGGGCCCTCCTCGTGGACCGAGCGGCCCTGGCTGTCGACCGCCACGGTGACCGGCATGTCCTGCACCTCGAATTCGTAGATCGCTTCCATGCCGAGTTCCGGGAAGGCGAGCACCCGCGCCGCCCGGATCGCCTTGGCCACCAGATAGGCCGCGCCGCCGACCGCGATGCAATAGGCCGCGCCATGCCGACGAATCGCCTCGACTGCTTCCGGTCCGCGCTCGGCCTTGCCGACCATGCCGAGCAGGCCGACCTGGCTGCCCAGCATCAGCTCGGTAAACTTGTCCATGCGCGTGGCCGTGGTCGGACCGGCCGGCCCCACCGCTTCGCCCTGTACCGGGTCGACCGGACCGACGTAGTAGATGAAGCGGTTATGAAAGTCCACCGGCAACGGCTCGCCACGAGCGATGAGATCCGCGATCCGCTTGTGCGCGGCATCGCGCCCGGTGAGCAGCTTGCCCGAGAGCAGCAGGGCCTCGCCCGCGCGCCATTGTGCGATGTCGGCCCGGGTCAGCGTATCCAGGTTCACCCGCCGGGCGCCGGCCGGGCCGGACCAAGCGATCCGGGGCCAGGCACTCAGGGAGGGCGGCGTGAACCGGGCCGGACCGCTGCCATCCAGGCTGAAATGCAAATGCCGGGTCGCCGCGCAGTTGGGGATCAGCGCCACCGGCAACGAGGCGGCATGGGTCGGGTAGTCGAGGATTTTCACGTCGAGCACCGTGGTCAGGCCGCCCAGGCCCTGGGCACCGATGCCCAACGCATTCACCTTGTCGTACAGCTCCAGGCGCAACGCTTCGACACGGCTCTTCGGTCCGCGCGCCCGCAACTCCTGGATGTCGATCGGCGCCAGCAGCGCCTCTTTGGCCAGCACCATGGCCTTCTCCGGCGAGCCGCCGATGCCGAGGCCCAGCACCCCGGGCGGACACCAGCCGGCACCCATCTGCGGTAATTCATTCAGCACCCAATCGACGATGGAATCGCTTGGATTCAGCACCGCGAAGCGCGCCTTGTTCTCCGAGCCGCCACCCTTGGCCGCGACCCGCACGTCCACCGTGTCGCCCGACACCAGCTCCACGTGCACCACGGCCGGGGTGTTGTCGCGGGTATTGCGCCGGCTGCCGGCCGGGTCGGCCAGCACCGAGGCGCGTAGCGGATTGTCCGGGTTGGTGTAGGCGCGGCGTACGCCCTCGTCGACCATCTCTTGCAAGCCCAAGCGCGCCTCCCAGCGCACGTCCATGCCGATGCGGAGAAAGACCACGGCCATGCCGGTATCCTGGCAGATCGGCCGGTGGCCTTCGGCGCATAGGCGGGAATTGACCAGGATCTGGGCCAGCGCATCCTTCGCCGCCGGACTCAGTTCGCGGTCATAGGCCGCCTTCACGGCCTCGATGAAATCCAACGGGTGGTAATAGGAAATGAACTGGAAGGCATCGGCAATCGATTGCACGAAGTCTTCCTGGCGAATGACGGTCATGGCTCGCAGTCCTTGGCTGATGCTGCAAGTGTAGCAACACGCCGGCTGGCCGTGCGCCAAGGCCGTCAGGCTTGACGGAGCGGCCGTTTCCGGCTTTAATGCGCATCCCTGCGGCCGGGCTCCCACCCGGCCAAGCTTTTTCAGATGGCCAGGTAGCTCAGTTGGTAGAGCAGCGGATTGAAAATCCGCGTGTCGACGGTTCGATTCCGCCCCTGGCCACCACATTTCTCCAAGTACCGACCCGGCACCGCCGAAACCTCGAAGAATTTCGGTGCAGGCTAATGCCCGCAATGCGGGCGTTAAGTCGCGTCAGCGACGTGCCGGAGCCAAAATCCGCGTGTCGACGGTTCGATTCCGCCCCTGGCCACCACTTCGATTCTCCCAAAGCGCTCCAAGATATATTGGGCCCATTGCGGTCCGATCGGCATCGTCCGTTACCAGCCCCGCGACCGCGCCGCCCAATGCAGCACCCTTGCGCCGCTGCGGCCCTCACGACACAAGGAACCACATCCAAAGCGGCACAAGCCACGGAAGTGTCGATTTGTCACTAACTTTGGTTAGAATGGCCGGATTACACTAATCAATTACACCACCGTCCGTTTCGGAAAGCCGCGCAAATTGCTTATTCGCACATGACATCTTCCATGCAATTGGCCCGTCATGCAGTCTTGCTAGGAACGATACTGGCCTGCTCCGGCTGCAGCAGCCTGCGCGAGGAATTCGTGCCGGAAGACCCCGCGCGCCTGCCCGACGGACCCGGCTATGTGCGTTGGGTGCCGCGCAACTTCCAGGCAGAACCGCTGCCGACGACAGCGCAAGCGATCGGCCAAAAGGCCCCGGACATCAAGCCGCCCGTCCCCGAGACCGATCGCTTGCCGCGTCCCAAACAGAACTGGTGGACCGAATTCAACAACAGCGAACTCGATGGCTTGATCGAGACCGCACTGGTCAACAATTACGATCTACGCGTTGCCGTTGCCCGGATTGAGCAGGCCGAGAACCAGGCCCGCATCGCCGATAGCGCACGCTTGCCCAGCATCGAATTCTTCTCCGGCATCGAGGCCAAAGGCCCGGCCGAAGGGGTCGGCACCGCGACCAGCCGGCAAGATTGGCGCTCGCGCGGGATCTATCAGTTCGGTCTGCGGGCCAATTATGAAATCGACCTCTGGGGCCGGCGCGGCTATGAGGCCCGCTCGGCATTGGAGCTGGCCCGCGCCAGCGTCTTCAACCGCGAGGTGGTCGCCCTAACCCTGATCGCGGAAACCACCACCGCTTATTTTCGATACCTCTCGCTGACCGAACGTATCGCGATCGCGGAGAAAAGCCGCCGATTGGCACAAGACGTGGCCCAGGCCATTGGGCAGCGCGTGCAGCGCGGCGATGCCTCAAAAATCGATCAACAGCAGCAGCAAGTCGCCATCGCGCTGATCGACAACAATCTGGCGAACCTGCGCCTGGAAAAAGAACGGACCTTGAACCGCTTGGCGGTTTATCTGGGCAAGCCGCCGGGCACGATCCATATCTCCGGCGACTCCTTGCAAAATATCCGGCTGCCGCAGGTCACGCCAGGCCTGCCCTCCGAATTGCTGTGCCGGCGGCCCGACGTTCGCCGAGCCGAGGCGCAGCTGGCCGCCGCCAGCGCCAACGTGGGCGCCGCCCGCGCCAATCTGCTGCCTTCGGTTGCCCTCACCGGCCAGTTCGGCCAGGGCTCCTTCAACCTGACGGAGCTGCTCAGCCCCCAGAGCATCCTCTACTCGCTCGCCGGCAATCTGGTCGCCAATGTGTTCGACGGCGACCGCAAGGAAAATCAGCTCGTCCAGGCCCGCGCGAACAACCGCGAGCTGTTGGAACAATATGCCAATACCGTGCTGGCCGCCTTGCGCGACGTGGAAGACTCCTTGACCGGCATCCGCATGACGGCCTCGCAGCAGCAGGCGCTGGCCGAGGCCTTAAGCCGCAACAGCAAGCTGCTTGAAATGAGTCACGAGGTCTATAGATTAGGCGCGCTGGACTTGATCAGCCTGCTCGACCTGCAGCGCAACGTCTATTTGGCGCAAGATGCCGAGGCGGGCGCGCGGTTCGAACAAGTCCGCTCGGCAATCGATCTATTCAAAGCCCTGGGCGGTGGCGTCGCCCAGCAAGAGGGCGACCCCTGCGCCCCACCTGCCCCCTCGCTTGCGAGTGCGCAAACATCGGCCGCGGGCGCCCCCCAATCCAGCTCGACGCCCCATGAGCCGGCACCATCCGCCGCTCCGTCCCCTGACGACGCCCCCAGGCCCTGGGCACAATCGGCACCCAGCAAGACCCCGGCACCCGGCACCGATGCCCAAGCCGTGACGGCACCGCCGCTGCGCCCGGCCGGCCGGATTTCCGCCAGTGCCGCCGCCGAGGC
>JAJZTV010000139.1 GCA_021847385.1 Pseudomonadota bacterium
GACTTACCTGGACGATGCCGTTGTGGTGGACGGCCGGATAGTGACTTCACGCGGACCGGGCACGGCGATGGACTTTGCGCTGGAATTGATTGCCTTGTTGCAGGGCGAAGCCAAGCGCGCGCAGGTCGAGGCCGGATTGGTGCGGCCAAGTCCGCGATAACGATTAGGAGACGATCATGCTGATTCGCGAAATTCTCGCTAGCAAGGACAGTGCCCAGATTTTCAGTATCGCACCGGGAGCGAGCGTTGCCGATGCGGTCAAGTTGATGGTGCACAACAACATCGGTTCGCTGGTGGTGCTGGATAAGGAAGTGATGGTCGGCTATATCACCGAGCGTGACGTGATTCGCGGCATGGCGGCCAAAGGTTGCTCTCTGGCCGACGTTCATGTCAGCGAAGTGATGGACAAAGAGCCCTTCGTCGGCTCGCAAGAGGATTCGGTCGATTACGCCCGCGACGTGATGACCAAGAACCGGATCAGCCATTTAGTCGTGATGGACGGCGATAAGCTGATCGGCGTGATGTCCCTGCATGACATCGCCAAAGCCTCCCTCAAATACGCGCATTATGAAAACGAACTGCTGAAGCGCTACATCAAGCACTGGCCTGAGTAAGTTGTGGCTGCGTCAAGTTCCGGCTGTGGGCAGCAGTTCGTTTCAGTGAAGGCTAACCTGCGCTAGCAGGTTAAGCCGCGAAGCGGCGGCCGGAACTAAAATGAGCTACTCAAGCGCTACATCAAGTACTGGCCCGAGTAAGTTACAGCTGAGTCAAGTTCCGGCTGTGGGGCAGCAGTTCGTTTCAGTGAAGGCTAACCTGCGCGAGCAGGTTAAGCCGCGAAGCGGCGGCCGGAACTAAAACGGCCGCAACAAGTATCGTCCCCCGCCTTGCTGTCCTACTGCGTCTTGCCCGCGAGCAGGGCATCCACCACCTGCAGAAAACGCGCGACGTCGAGGGGCTTGGTGAGGTATTCGGCAAAGCCGGCCCTCCTGCTTCGCGCCTGGTCATGCGGCATGGCGTTGGCGGTGATGGCGACGACGGGGATGTTCTTCAGGCCGGCATTGCCTTGGAAGATGTGCATGAGGTCATAGCCGTCCATGTCCGGCATGTTGATGTCGAGCAGGATCAGATCGGGTATCCGAGACAAGGCCAGATCGAGTCCCAGCGCGGGGGTATGCGCGGTGGCTAGGCGGATGTGTCGGCGTTGTGTGAGGATGCTTGTCACCAGTTTGATGTTGGCGGGGTTGTCCTCGATGTACAGCACCTGATACAGGTGTTCCGCCGCCAAGGCCGGGGTGGCATGGTCGGTGGCGGCAGGCACGCAATCGAGCGTGACGATGTTTTCCTCCGGTAGTTCGATCCAGAAGGTGCTGCCGACGCCGGCTGTGCTGTTTACGCCGATGGTGCCGCCCATCATCTCGATCAGGCGTTGGCTGATATTGAGGCCGATGCCGGTGCCTTCGACGTGGCTGTCCCCGGCATGGAGGCGGTGGAAGGGCTGGAATATCTCGTTCAACTTGTCGGGTGGGATGCCGATGCCGGTATCCGTTACCGCCAGGCACAGGAAATTTCGCTCCGTGCTCTGCACATTCAGGAACACGTTGCCACCTTCGCGATTGTATTTGATGGCGTTGGACAGCAGGTTCAGCAATATCTGTTTCAGGCGAATTCGGTCGGCGCGCATGGCGGCGCCCTGGGCGCACTGGGAGGCAAGGCCGATATTCCGCGCCATGGCCAGCGGCTGGACCAGGCTTAGACATTCCTCGATCAGTCCAGCCAGGCCAACCGGCTCGATCGAGAGATCGATGCGGCCGGCCTCGATCTTCGACAGGTCCAGTACTTCGTTGATGAGGTCGAGCAAGTGGTAACCGGCCTTGCTGATCTCGTGCACGTTGTCCTTCTGGTCGCTGTTGAGTCGATTGTCGAATTCCAGCAATTGGGCGAAACCGAGGATGGCGTTCATCGGCGTGCGCAGTTCATGGCTCATGCTGGAGAGGAATCCCGATTTGGCCTGGTTGGCGCGTTCCGCTTCTTCGCGGGCGGCGATCAGCGCCTGTTCGGTTTCCACCCGCTCGGTGATGTCCTGCACCGTGCCCGCCAGCCTGAGTAGATTGCCAGCGGCATCGGTTTCGGCTTGGGCCAGTTCGTGGACGTGGCGCACCGTGCCGTCCGGCCGCACGATGCGGTGCACCACATCGTGGCGGCCGGTTTTCTCGGCGCGCCGCTCGCTTTCCTGAACCTTGTCCCGGTCGTCGGGGTGCACCGCGGCAATGAAGGCGGCCACGCTGGGCTCGAAACTGCCCGGCTCGTAGCCGAAGATGCGGTAGATCTCATCCGACCAGGCGAGCTTGCCGGTATGGATGTCCGCGACCCAATTGCCGATGCGCGCCAGGGTTTGGGCCTCGCGCAATTGCTGTTCGCGTTCCGCCAGGGCGAGTTCGGCCCGCTTGCGGTCGTCGATGTCCTGCACCACGCCCAGCATTTGCATCGGTTTGCCTGCGGCATCGCGTAGCACGGCACCGCGCTCGAGCAGCCAGCGTACCGTGCCGTCCGGCCATACCACGCGGTGTTCGATTTCGTAGGGCGCGTCGCACTCGATGCAGGCATTGACCGCATCGACGACCGCATTGCGGTCGTCGGGGTGGACTGCGGCGAGGAAGTTCTCATACGAGGTTTCCAATTCGCCGTCGCGGTGGCCGAACAGCGGGGCGATGCGCTCGGTCCAAAATAGCTCGCCGGTCTGTATATTCCAGTCCCAGGTGCCGATGTTGGCGTAAACCTGGCCGCGGCGCAGCCTTTCCTTGTGCGCCTGGGCCTGCTGCTCGGCCCGCTTGCGTTCGGTGATGTCGAACCAATAGCCGATAATCTCTCTCGGCTTGCCGTCCGCGTCGCGGATCAGCCGCACCATGTCGTGCACCCAGCAATAGCCCCCGTCGTTCGTGCGGAAGCGGTATTCGTGCTCCTGAAAGTCGAGTTCGGCTAGCCTGGACAGCGCCTCGAGCACGCGGTCGCGGTCTTCCGGGTGGATGTTGTTTGCCCAAAAGCCCGGGTTGCCGGTGAACTGCTCCGGCGTGAAACCCATCAGCGCCTTGACGTTGGGGCTGACGTAAGTCACCACATAGGGCGGGTCGGCTGCACAGGAATAGATGCTGACCGGGCTGGACGAGACCAGGAAGTTCAGCCGGGCCTCGCTGGCGCGTACCGCGGCCTCGGCCGCCTTGACGTGGGTGATGTCGGTGCGGATCGAGACGTACTGATAGGGAATGCCGTTGGTATCGAGGAAGGGGGTGATGGTCGATTCCACCCAGTACAGGCTGCCGTCCTTGCGCCGGTTGCACACCTCGCCCTGCCAGGTGCGGCCGCTGGCGATGGTGCGCCAAAGTTCGCGGTAGAACTCGATGGGATGCTCGCCGGACTTGATGATGCGGTGGTTCTGCCCGAGCAGTTCCTCGCGGCGAAAGCCGCTGATCTCGCAGAACTTGTCGTTGACGTAGGTGATGGTGCCCGCGGCATCGGCGATGCTGACGATGGCGTGCTGGTTCAGCGCCTCGTGTTCGCGCTCACGCTCATACAGCGCCTGGTCGGCCTTCGATGCGGTCATTGTTCAAATGCGCTCTGTGTAAGGGTGGCGGTACGGAATATGGCGGCGCCGGGCCGCGCTTTCAAGCCATTCTAGCCAACTCGGGTCGGCCGTGGGGTTCGGCTGTGGCAAGCCACAGGATCAGCCGTGGGCGAGCAGGCGTTCGGCGGCGGTCAGGGCGGCGGCGATATCGGTCTGCAGGCCATCCGGCCCCAACCGGTCGGCGATCCCGGCGTTTCTCAATTTGGCTACGATGCGCTCGTTGGCTTCGCAGACCACGACCTTTACCCCTTGCTTGGCCAGATGGCGGGTCATCCGGTCCAGCACGGCCAACCCGGTGGCATCGATCAAGGGCACCCGGCCCAGGCGCAGCACGACCAGCCGTACGCGGCTGCCGATGTCCAGTAGCGTGCTCTCGAAGGTCTCCGCGGCACCGAAGAAGAAAGGACCGTCGATCGAGTAGACCTGGGCGCCGGGCGGTACGCCGGTGGCGCAGGCGGTCATGATCTCCTCGGTCTCGACACCCTCGACCTTGACCGTCTCGGCCATGCGCTTCATGAATAGCAGCGCGGCCAGGATGACGCCGACGTTGACCGCCAGTACCAGGTCGGTGAACACGGTCAGGAAGAAGGTGATGAACAGGATGGCCTTGTCGTTGTTCGGCGAGGTGCGGGCCAGGTTCAGGAAATGGCGCCATTCGCTCATGTTATAGGCGACGACGAACAGGATCGCGGCCAGGCCGGCCAGCGGGATGTCGGCCGCCAGCGGTGCGGCGGCCAGCACAATGGCGAGCAGCACCACGGCATGGGTGATGCCGGCCACCGGGCTGGTGGCGCCGTTGCGGACGTTGGTGGCGGTGCGGGCGATGGCGCCAGTGGCGGCGAAGCCGCCGAACATCGGCGAGCAGATGTTGGCAATGCCTTGGCCGATCAGTTCCTGGTTGGAGTTGTGCCGAGTGCCGGTCATGCCGTCGGCCACGACCGCCGACAGCAAGGATTCGATCGCGCCGAGCATGGCGATGGTGAAGGCCGGGCCGATCAACTCCACCACTCGGGCCAGGGTGATCTCGGGCCAGTGGAAGGTCGGTAGGTTGGAGGGCACGCCGCCGAAGGCGCTGCCAATGGTGGCGACGCCGGGAAACTGGAACCAGGCTTGGATCAGCGTCACGCAGACCATGGCCACCAGCGGGCCGGGAATGGTGCGGGGTAGCACGCGCGGCGACAGGATGACCAGCAGCAGGCCGAGCAAGGCGAGCCCGGTGGTGGCCGGGTGCAGATGTGGCAGCGATTGAGCCAACTCGAGGAATTTCTCGTGGAAGTGGTGGCCGGTGGGTGCCGGGAGACCGAAGAAGTCCTTCCATTGGCTGACGAAGATGATGACGGCGATGCCGGTGGTGAAGCCGACCACCACCGGGGTCGGGATGAACTTGATGATGCCGCCGAGCTTGGCCAAGCCCATGCCAAGCAGGATCAGGCCGGCCATGAAGGTGGCGATCTGCAAACCGTCGAAGCCGTATTTGGCGGTGATCGCGGCCAGGATGACGATGAAGGCACCGGTCGGGCCGGAGACCTGCACCCGGCTGCCGCCCAAGGCCGCGGCCAAGAAACCGGCGACGATGGCGGTGTACAGCCCGGCCTCCGGCTTGGCGCCGCTGGCGATGGCGAAGGCCAGCGACAAGGGCAGGGCGACCACGGCGACCACAACCCCCGCGATCAGGTTGCGGGCGAGGTGGCTTTTAGCCAAGAGGCCTGCGGCACGGGCCTCATATAGAGCGATCATCGGTGGACTCCTTGGCGTGTGCTCGGTGCGATTCTAAATGCTATTTGTGCAACTGTCCGGCCGCGAGGCGCTCGCCGGCCAGCGTTTGATAGGCCTTCAATCGCGCCGGCAAGATGCCGCCACCGGTTGTGGCAGCGGTGATCGCACAGTCCGGCTCCTTCAAGTGCCGGCAGTTGTAGAAGCGGCACCGGCCGAGCAAGGGCTTGAATTCCGGGAAGGCGGCTTGCAGTTCGTCGAGGCCGAGGTGGTGCAGGCCGAATTCCTGCATGCCCGGCGAGTCGATCAGGGCACCGCCTCCCGGCAATTCGTATAAGCGGGTATGGGTGGTGGTATGGCGGCCAGCGTTGAGCGCGCGCGAGATGTCCGCGGTGCGGACATCGGCCTCGGGCACCAGCGCGTTGACGAGCGTGCTCTTGCCCACGCCGGATGGGCCGATCAGTACCGAGGTCTTGCCGGTCAGCA
>JAJZTV010000140.1 GCA_021847385.1 Pseudomonadota bacterium
GTAATCCACCACCACCACCGACACCTGCTCGAAGCGATGCTCGTTGTGCACCTCGCGATGGATCAGGTCCACGTCCAGATCGATCGCGCGGTGCCCATAGGGCAACTCCTCCGGGAACGGGTAGGGCGCGAAATAGCGGCCGGTCTCCGGGATGACCCGGCCTTCCATATTGACCATCATCAGCGCATCGGCCACCGAATCGAACAGGCGGAAGGCCAGCTTGGGATCGAGATGGAGGATCAGGTTGTCCAGGAAAGACACGCTGTCGTCGACGAAGACGACCGTGGTCGGAAAATAAAAGGGAAGTATCTCGTAGCGCTTCATGGCTTGGGCAACCTCAATGTGAATTCCGTGTACTGTCCGAGTTGCGAGTCGCAAACGATGTCGCCATCGAAGGCCCGCAGCACGTCGCGGCAAAAGGCCAGGCCGATGCCGGCGCCCATCAGGCTATCGCCGCCGGCCGGCCAGGAATAAAACCGGGTGAACACATGGGGCAGCACGGCGGGCGCGATGCCCGACCCCGTGTCGCGGAAGACCAGCAGGTTCTCCTTGGCCGCGGTCTCGAGCCGAACGGTTATATTGCCCTTGCCCGCGCGGGCGATGTGGCGCAGGGCGTTTTTCAGCAAATTGAACAGCACATGCACCATGAGCAATTCGCTGCCCTTGAAGACGAAATCCGCCTGCTTTTCCCACGAGGCCAAGGCCCGCTCCCTTTCGCTGGCGAAAGGGTAACGCTGCAAGGCTGTCTCCACGCACTTGGCCATCGAACAAAGGCTTCTATCGCTGCTCTTCAATCCCGTGGGATATACGCTGGTCAGCAACATGTCGATGATGGTGTTGGAGTAATACGCCTCCATGCCGATGCGATCGAGCACCCCTTCCATGGAGCGCAGGTGCACGGCGCGTATCGCTTGCACATCCAGGCCATGGGCCTGCGCTTGGCGATAGGCATCGAGCAACACGGGCAGATAACTTCGCAGACCGGCCGCGCCGCTATTGATGCCGAGCAAGGGCGTGCGTAATTCATGGGCGATGCCACTGGCCGTGGCCAACATGGCTCGCGCTTGTTCCCGTTTTACTACTTCTGATGTGTAGTTCGCCATGGACCCAAATATGAGAGCAAATACATATATGGGTAGGTAACCCATCTGCGTAGCTACAGACCAAGGTATTTCCGTCGTAAATGTATATGCCAACCAAGCTGCACAGACACCTACCACGAAGTGAATGATCAAGTTCAACCAATCCAACATCAGCGCCATTGCAAACACTGCGATTAGGGCTGAAAGGAGCCAAACCGTCGCACCTTGGTTCATCAACAACATATAAGTGAAGAAGAACGGGAGTGCATAAAGGAGCACGATATATGTGTATAGCGGTAAAAATCGCCGCCAACGACTCGGCCAGTAACCGGCAAACAAAATAGGGAGGCAAAGAGCCATCCCTACTAAACGCAACCCGAGGTTCTCATAGGACTGTGGAAAAAAGTCATGCCAAACGAAGTAGTAGAGTGGGAATCCAAGCACTCCGATCAGTCCCAACCCCACGAAACGTGCTTCAAGATACTGAACGTTACGTTCATGCGCTCCGTAGACCTTGCCCCATATTTTTTTTAGCGTGTCTTGCACAGATTATCCTGTAGTGCCTTGTAGGCTTATCCATCCCTTGCCCGGATTTTGGCAGAAAGGCGGCCGAATTAGGAGTGCCGCCACCTACAGCCGCCATGCGCCGCACCCGCGGGATGGGCGCGATTGTCTGGACAGCCTGGCCATCGGCCCGCCCATGGCGGCTTCGATTTTTTTTCTTGACAGCCGCTTATCATTTCCATGATTATCGAACCATGGAAATCAAACAGACCGTTCAACGTCTCGCCGCCCTGGCCCAAGAAAACCGGCTGACCGTCTTTCGCCTGCTGGTCGAGGCCGGCCCGGCGGGCATGGCCGCCGGCCGCATCGCCGAGGCCTTGGGCCTGGCGCCGGCCACGCTCTCCTTCCACCTCAAGGAACTCACCCACGCCGGCCTGGTGCAAGCCCGCCAAGAGGGCCGGTTCATTTTCTATTCGGCCGATTTCGCGGCGATGAACGACCTCATCGCCACCCTCACCGAGAACTGCTGCGGCGGCGAGCCCTGCCTGCCCGTCTGCGGCCCCAACTGCAAGGAGTAATGCCATGAAACGCCTGCACATCCATATCGCGGTCGACGACCTCGGCCGGAACATCGACTTCTATTCCAAGCTGTTCGGCCAGGCGCCGACGGTAACCAAGGACGACTATGCCAAGTGGATGCTGGACGACCCGCGGGTCAACTTCGCCATCTCCGACCGCGGCCGCAGCAAGGGCCTGGATCACTTGGGCCTTCAGGTCGAGTCCGATGCCGAATTGGAAACCGTGCACGGCAACATGAACGCCGCCGGCGGCCAGGTGGTTTCGCAAACCGGCACCGCCTGTTGCTATGCCGAATCGAACAAGCATTGGACGGTCGACCCGCAAGGCATCGCCTGGGAGGCCTTCCACACCCTGAGCGAAGTGCCGATGTTCGGCGGCAACGACATGGGCGCGAAGAAAGGCATCGGCATCGCGGTGCAGTCGGCCTGTTGCGTGCCCGAGCTGAAAGGAGCCAAGAGTGGCTGCTGCTGAACGCCCGTATAACGTGCTGTTCCTGTGTACCGGCAACTCGGCCCGTTCGATCATGGCCGAGGCCATCCTCAACAAGCTGGGCCGGGGCCGCTTCCAAGCCTATAGCGCCGGCAGCAGCCCGGCCGGCCAAGTGAACCCATTCGCCCTGGAACTGCTGCAACGCGACAACCTCGCGACCGAGGGCCTGCGCAGCAAATCCTGGGATGAGTTCGCCGCAGCCGGCGCGCCGCACATGGATTTCGTCTTCACGGTCTGCGACAAGGCCGCCGGCGAGGTCTGCCCGGTTTGGCCCGGCCAGCCGATGACCGCGCATTGGGGCTTCGAAGACCCGGTCGCTTTCCAGGGCGGCGACGAAGAAAAGCGCCGCTTCTACAGCCACATCTTCATGCAAATCTCCACCCGTCTTCACCTCTTGCTGAGCCTGCCCATCGACAAGCTCGACCGCCTGCGGCTTCAGGAAGAGCTGCATGCCATCGGGCAGAAGGCGGCCATATGAGCGCGCAGTGCGAAAACGAAGTTTCGGTGGAGGCTAATGCCAGCCAAGCTGGCGTTAAGCGAAGCGGCCGGAACCAAGTTGCTATCAAGCAGGCGGCCGGCGCCGAGCTCGGCTTTTTCGAGCGCTGGCTCACGCTCTGGGTTTTCTTGAGCATTGCGGCCGGTGTCGGCCTGGGCCAACTGTTCCCGGCCCCGTTCCAGGCCTTGGGCGCGATGGAAGTGGCCAAGGTCAACCTGCCGGTCGGCCTTCTGATCTGGGTGATGATCATCCCGATGCTGCTCAAGATCGACTTCGCCGCCCTGCACGAAGTGAAGCAGCACTGGCGCGGCATCGGCGTCACCTTGTTCGTCAACTGGGCGGTCAAGCCGTTCTCGATGGCGCTCTTGGGCTGGATTTTCATCCGCCACCTGTTCGCCCCCTATCTGCCGGCCGAACAGATCGACAGCTACATCGCCGGCCTGATCCTGCTGGCCGCCGCGCCGTGCACGGCCATGGTCTTCGTCTGGAGCCACCTGACGAAGGGCGAGCCGCACTTCACCCTGAGCCAGGTCGCGTTGAACGACGCGATCATGATCTTCGCCTTCGCACCCATCGTCGGCCTGCTGCTCGGGCTGTCGGCGATCACCGTGCCCTGGGCCACCTTGTTCCTGTCGGTGCTGCTGTATATCGTCATCCCGGTGCTGCTGGCCCAGGTTTTCCGGCGCTGGCTGTTGAACCGGGGCGAGGCCGTGTTCCAGGCCACCCTGAAACGCCTGCACCCGATCGGCATCAGCGCCCTGCTCGCCACCTTGGTGCTGTTGTTCGCCTTCCAGGGCGAGGCCATCCTGAGCCAGCCCTTGGTGATCGCCATGCTCGCGGTGCCGATCCTGATCCAGGTCTATTTCAACTCGGGCCTGGCTTATCTGCTGAACAGGAAGTTCGGCGTGGCCCACTGCGTGGCCGGCCCCTCGGCCCTGATCGGCGCCAGCAATTTCTTCGAACTGGCGGTGGCCGCCGCGATCAGCCTGTTCGGCTTCGAGTCCGGCGCGGCGCTGGCCACTGTGGTCGGCGTGCTGATCGAAGTGCCGGTCATGCTCTCCGTAGTCAAGATCGTCAACCGCAGCCGGGGCTGGTACGAGGCCGGCGCCGGAACAGCTTAAATATTTTTTCACCGCGAAGGACGCCAAGAACACGAAGTAAAAACACTTCGAACATCGATGCGCGGGTAACCGACGGCAGCACATTTCGCCCCGATTTTTACCTTGGTGTTCTTAGCGCCCTTCGCGGTCGACCCGTTTTTTATTTGAAAGGAAACACGATGTCGCTCCCCACCGTGCTGGTGCTCTGCACCGGCAACTCCTGCCGCTCGCAAATGGCCGAAGTCCTGTTGAACCATGAGCTGGCCGGCAAGGTGCGCGCCCTCTCGGCCGGCACCAAACCGCAACCCAAGGTGGCCGACGGCGCCATCGAGGCCTTGAAGCTGGCCGGCCTGCCGACCGACGGCCTGTACCCGAAGGATGTCGACGCGGTGATGAACGAGGACATCGCGCTGGTGGTCACGGTTTGCGACAACGCCAAGGAAAGCTGCCCCATCTTCCCCAAGCCGGTGCGGTCGATCCACCTGCCCTTCCACGATCCGCACGGCGAACCGCTGGAATCTTTCCTGAAAGTACGCGACGATATCCGCACCCGGCTGGTGGCGGCAGTGCGCGAAGCCCTCAGCCTCTGATCAACCCACCCGGCGCCATCGCATGATTCGATCGAACCTCCTTCGCCTGATTTCGCTGCTGTGCCTGTTCGCCCCGCTGGCCGCACAAGCCGACTACATTGCCAAGGCCGAGCCCGTGACCGGCAAGGTCTGGGCCATCGTCGGCCCGCTCGGTCAACGCAGCGCGGACAACGACGGGCTCAATGCGAACTTCGGTTTCATCGTCACGGCCAAGGGCGTGATCCTGATCGACTCCGGCGCCAGCCGGCTGGGCGCGGAGAAGTTGGCCGCCGCCATCCGGCAGGTCACCCGGCAACCGGTGCGCTGGGTGCTCAACACGGGCAGCCAAGACCACCGCTGGCTGGGCAACGCCTACTTTGCCGAGCACGGTGCCGAGATCATCGCCATGCAACGCACAAGCGAAACCCAAGCCCAATACGCCGAACAACAACTCGGCGGCTTGAAGGACTTTCTCGGTGCGCGCCTGGCCGGCACCCGCGCGCTGCCCGCCACCCGGCGCTTGCCCGGCACCGAAGCGACCTTGAAGTTAGGCGGCGAAACCCTGGTGCTGCGCTATACCGACGCCCATTATCCCGGCGACGCTTGGGTCTGGCTGCCGGGCCACAAGGTGATGTTCAGCGGCGATCTCGTCTTCACCGACCGCTTGCTCGGTGTCCTGCCCTGGTCCAATGTGCAAAACAGCCGGAAGGCCTTCCGGGCGATGGCCGCGCTCAAGCCCAAGCACATCGTGCCCGGCCACGGCCGCGTCTGCGACCTGGCCCAGACCCAGCGCGAAACCGGCGACTACTACGAGTTTCTGGCCGGCAAGATCGGCGCGGCCGCCCGCGCGATGGAGCCGATGAGCGAAGTGCTCGATCGCTATGCCGACCTGCCCGCCTTCCGCCATCTGCAAAACTACGACAGCTTGCACCGGGCCAATATGAACCGGGC
>JAJZTV010000141.1 GCA_021847385.1 Pseudomonadota bacterium
CAGCAGAATCTGCTCGCGGCCGCGGATGTCGGGCAGCGGCACCACCACCTGGCGGTCGAAACGACCCGGCCGCATCAAGGCGGGGTCAAGCACATCGGGCCGGTTGGTCGCGGCGATGACGATGATGCCGGAGTTGGGCTCGAAGCCATCCATCTCGACCAGCAACTGGTTCAGGGTCTGCTCGCGCTCGTCGTTGCCGCCGCCGAGACCGGCGCCGCGCTGGCGGCCGACCGCGTCGATCTCGTCGATGAAGATGATGCAGGGCGACTGTTTCTTGGCCTGCTCGAACATGTCGCGCACGCGGGCGGCGCCGACACCGACGAACATCTCGACGAAATCGGAGCCGGAGATGCTGAAGAACGGCACCTTGGCCTCGCCGGCGATGGCCTTGGCCAGCAAGGTCTTGCCGGTACCGGGCGAGCCGACCATCAGCACGCCGCGCGGGATGCGGCCGCCCAGCTTCTGGAAGCGCGACGGGTCGCGCAGGAACTCGACCAGTTCGCCGACCTCTTCCTTGGCCTCGTCGCAGCCGGCGACGTCGGCGAAGGTGATCTGGTTGCTCGATTCGTCCAGCATCCGCGCACGGCTCTTGCCGAAGGAGAAGGCACCGCCCTTGCCGCCGCCCTGCATCTGGCGCATGAAGAAGATCCAGACGCCGATCAACAGGATCATCGGGAACCAGGAGATGAAGATGCTCATCAGCATCGACGGCTCTTCCTCGGGTTTCGCTTCCACCACCACGCCGTTCTTCAGCAGATCGGAAACCAGCCAGGGATCGGACGGGGCATAGGTATTGAAACGCTTGCCGTCACTGCGCACGCCGCGCAAGACATGGCCCTCGATGGTGACCTTGGCAATCTGGCCTTGCCGCACCTCCTCGATAAACTGGGAGTAATCGACCTGGGCCTGAGCGGTTTGCCGAGCACTGAATTGATTGAACACCGTCATCAGGATCAGCGCGATCACCAACCAAATGGCAATGTTCTTGAAAAGATTGTTCATCTCATTCCTCTATACGCGACAACTCGCGTCACAAGCCCCAACTTAGTCCAAATTACGCGCCGCTTCAATCGGCTCGCGTCCCAGCAGATACACCTCGGGGCTGCGCTCACGCGAGGCCTTCGGTTTGCGCACTGCCACTGTCTTGAAATGGCCACGCATCGCCTTCATAAAGGCCTCGAAGCCTTCGCCTTGAAAGACCTTGACCAGGAATATGCCATGAGGTTGCAACCAAGTGGCGGCGAAATCCAGGGCCAACTCGACCAAATAATAACTTTTGGCTTGGTCGGCAGGGGCAATCCCTGTGATGTTGGGGGCCATATCGCAAATTACAAGGTCGACCGGCCGGCCGTCGAGCTTAGCCTCCAATGCCTGAAGGATCGCCTGCTCGGTGAAATCGCCCTGAATGAACTCCACCCCGGGAATCGGCGCGATTTCCAGCAGGTCGAGCCCGACGATCAGGCCCTGTCCCTTCAGCCGCTCGTGCGCCACCTGGCACCAGCCGCCAGGGGCCGCCCCGAGGTCGACCACAGTCATGCCCGGCCGGAACAATCGATCACGGTCATCGATCTCCATCAGCTTGAACGCAGCGCGGGAACGGTAACCCTGGGCCTGGGCCTCACGGACATAGAAATCGTGGACATGGCGGTGATGCCAGGCCCGGGTCTTGCTGCTACGCTTCATGTACTATTCGCCCTTTTTGGCAGCGACCATCATGCTCGAACTCAATCCCGCCCAGCGCAAATACCTCAAAGGCCTGGCGCACAACCTGAAACCCGTGGTCATGATCGGCAACGCCGGCCTGACCGAGGCCGTGCTCAAGGAGATCGGCAAGAGCCTGGCCGCACACGAACTGATCAAGATCCGCGTGCTGAACGACAACCGGGACGAGCGGGAGGCCTGGCTCCAGGCGATCTGCGAAACCGTCGATTGTGCGCCAGTCCAGCATATCGGCAAGCTGCTCTTGGTCTACAAACCAGCCGCCAAGCCCCAGATCAAACTGCCTTGAACGAGCGCCGAGTTCAGCCCTTAGCCTTGGCCAGCAAGGCCAGGCCGAGCAGGCTTTGGATCAGATAGAGCACGCTGGACACGCCATGCCAGGCCTGGAAGCGGTCGCGCATCAGGCTATGCATCACGTCCTGCGGCAGAGCCTGCCCCTTCAGTTGCTCCAGAATGGGCTGAATGCCATAACGGCCGGCCAGGGTGATCAACAACATCGCCACGGCGATCCAGAAAAAACCCTGTTTGAACGCGCGGCCGCCAAAGCGGTTAAGCCGGAAGAGCAGTAGATAGCCGGCGACCGCCATGCCGAAATAGGCCGTCCACTTGAACATCTCGCCGGCCAGATGGCCGGCCAGCATCTTGTCGTCCAAGGCATTGAACAGCACCGGCGCGGCCAGATAGCCGATGGCCCAAGTGCCACCCACCCACAGGGCAAGTAGCCAGTTAGCCAGCAAGTCGGGCAGATTCTTCACGATCAGAGGTAGTGGACGTCGACGATCTCGTAATGGCGGATGCCACCGGGCGCGTGGACATCGGCCACATCGCCGGCATACTTGCCGATCAGGGCGCGGGCGATGGGCGAACTGACCGAGATCTTGCCGGCCTTGATGTCGGCCTCGTCGTCGCCGACGATCTGGTAGCGCACCTCGTCGCCGGTCTCGGCGTCGACCAATTCGACCGTGGCGCCGAACACCACGCGGCCCTCGGCATCCAAATGGCGCGGATCGATGATCTGGGCATTGGCCAACTTGCCTTCCAGTTCCTTGATCCGGCCCTCGATGAAGCCCTGCCGCTCCTTGGCCGCATCGTATTCGGCATTTTCCGACAGGTCGCCGTGCGAACGCGCCTCGGCGATGGCGGCGATCACGTTCGGCCGCTCGACCGATTTCAAACGCTGCAGCTCTTCGCGCAACAACTCGGCGCCACGCACGGTCAGGGGAATCTTATTCATGGACATCGTTCTCTCCCCAATCAGCTCAGACGCCGATGCAAGGACTGCAAATCGTACACGCTGATGCCGCGGCGATCCTTCATACCCATGCAGGCAGCAAGGCCGCCGGCCAAGGTTGTGAAGTAAGGAATGCCGCCAGCCAGGGCTGCGGCACGAATGGAGTGGGAATCCTTCACCGCGCGTTTGTCTTCCACCACGTTGACAATGAAATCGATCTCGCGGTTCTTGATCATATCGACCAAATGCGGCCGGCCTTCGGCCACCTTGTTCACCTGCGTCACCGGCAGCCCGGCCGACGAGATCGCCAGGGCCGTACCGCGCGTCGCGAACAGTTTGAAACCCAGGTCATGCAACTCTCGGGCGATCTCGACCACTTTCGGATGTTCAGGGTCGCGCACCGACAGGCAGGCATTGCCGCGCTTCGGCAGCTTCTCGCCGGCGGCATATTGCGCCTTCAGATAGGCCTCGCCGAAGGTCTCGGCCACGCCCATCACCTCGCCGGTCGATTTCATCTCCGGCCCGAGCATGGGATCGACGCCGGGAAATTTGCGGAACGGGAACACCGCCTCTTTCACCGAATAATAGGGCGGCACGATCTCGTGCTCGACGCCCTGCGACTTCAGCGACTGGCCGGCCATACAGCGGGCGGCGACCTTGGCCAGCGGCCGGCCGGTGGCCTTGGACACATAGGGCACGGTGCGCGAGGCGCGCGGGTTCACTTCCAGTACATAGATGGTCTCGCCCTTGATCGCGAACTGCACGTTCATCAGGCCGACCACCTTGAGCGCCTTGGCCATGGCCACGGTCTGTATACGCAATTGATCCTGCATGGCCTTGGACAGGCTGTAGGGCGGCAGCGAGCAGGCCGAGTCGCCGGAGTGTACGCCGGCCTGTTCGATGTGCTCCATGATGCCGCCGATCACCACGTCGCTGCCGTCGGACAAGGCGTCGACGTCGACCTCGATCGCGTCGTTGAGGAAACGGTCGAGCAGCACCGGCGAATCGTTGGAGACCTTGACCGCCTCGCGCATGTAGCGCTGCAGATCGGCCTCTTCGCGCACGATCTCCATGGCCCGGCCACCGAGCACGTAGGACGGGCGCACCACCAGCGGGTAGCCGATCTCTTCGGCGTGGCGGATCGCCTCTTCCGGCGCCCGGGCAGTGCGGTTGGGCGGTTGCAACAAGCCAAGCGTATGCAGCATCTGCTGGAAGCGCTCGCGGTCCTCGGCTTGATCGATTGCGTCCGGGCTAGTGCCGATGATGGGTACGCCGTTGGCCTCGAGGTCGCGCGCCAGCTTGAGCGGCGTCTGGCCGCCGTACTGGACGATGACGCCGACCGGCTTTTCGATGCGCACGATCTCCAGCACGTCCTCCAGGGTGAGCGGCTCGAAATACAGCCGGTCGGAGGTATCGTAGTCGGTGGAGACGGTCTCCGGGTTGCAGTTGACCATGATGGTCTCATAGCCGTCTTCGCGCAGGGCCAGCGAGGCGTGGACGCAGCAATAGTCGAACTCGATGCCCTGGCCGATCCGGTTGGGGCCGCCGCCGAGCACCATGATCTTGCGCTTGTCGGTCGGCTGCGACTCGCACTCTTCCTCATAGCTCGAGTACATATAGGCGGTGTGCGAGGCGAATTCGGCGGCGCAGGTGTCGACCCGCTTGTACACCGGGTGCACGGCCAAGCTCCAGCGCTGTTTACGCACCGCGTGCTGATCGGTAGCCAGCAGCTTGGCCAGGCGGCGGTCGGAGAAGCCGTTGCGCTTGAGGACGAACAACTCGTCCTTGCTCAGGCTGTTCAAGGCGCGGCCCTGCATGGCCTGCTCCTGCTTCACGATGTCTTCGATCTGAGCCAGGAACCAGGGATCGATCTTGCAGTAGCTGAAGACCTCATCCTGGCTCATGCCCAGACGGAAGGCATCAGCCACGTACCACAGGCGCTCGGGGCCGGGGTTACCCAGCTCGGCCTCGATCTCATGTTTGTCAGTCGACTTCTCGTCGAAGCCATCGACACCCGTTTCCAGGCCACGCAAGGCCTTCTGCAGCGATTCCTGGATGGTGCGACCGATGGCCATGACCTCGCCGACCGACTTCATCTGGGTGGTCAGCCGGTCGTTGGCCTGGGGGAATTTCTCGAAGGCGAAACGCGGCACCTTGGTGACCACGTAGTCGATCGAGGGCTCGAACGAGGCCGGGGTGGCGCCGCCGGTGATGTCGTTCTTCAACTCGTCCAGGGTATAGCCGACCGCCAACTTGGCCGCCACCTTGGCGATGGGGAAACCGGTGGCCTTGGACGCCAAGGCCGAGGAGCGCGACACCCGCGGGTTCATCTCGATCACGATCATGCGGCCGTCGGCCGGATTGATCGCGAACTGCACGTTGGAACCGCCGGTGTCGACGCCGATCTCGCGCAGCACCGCGATCGAGGCGTTACGCATGATCTGGTATTCGCGGTCGGTCAGAGTCTGGGCCGGGGCAACGGTGATCGAGTCGCCGGTGTGCACGCCCATCGGGTCGAGGTTCTCGATCGAGCAGACGATGATGCAATTGTCCGCCTTGTCGCGCACCACCTCCATCTCATATTCTTTCCAGCCGATCAACGATTCTTCGATCAGTAGTTCCTTGGTCGGACTCGCCTCAAGACCGCGCTCGCAGATCGCGCTGAACTCTTCCATGTTGTAGGCGATGCCACCGCCGGTACCGCCCATGGTGAAGGACGGCCGGATGATGACCGGGAAGCCGATGCCGGCCTGGACCTGGACCGCCTCTTCCATGGAGTGCGCAATGCCGGAACGGGCCGAGCCGAGA
>JAJZTV010000142.1 GCA_021847385.1 Pseudomonadota bacterium
ATCTGCCGCCGCTCTGCTGCGCCAAGTCGGTGTAGCTATCGATCGCCATGCGGCTGATGACTTGGACGCCGTCCCGTTCGGCAAAGCCACCCTCGGCCAAAGGCACGGGTGCGCCGTTGTTGCTGCCGACACCGAGAATGTAGAGCGGAACCCCGGCACGCTTGAGTGCTTGCACGGCATCGCGTACGGCCTCGCCGGCGCCGCCGGCCAAGCTGTCGGCCTCGGCGTCGGTCACCAGCAGGATGGCCTTGGATTTGCTGGTGCCGGTGCGCAGATCGCGCAGGGCAAGCAGCAGGGCTGCCGCGAGGTTGCTGCCCGGGCTTTGAATCAGGCTGGTATCGGCCTGCTCGAGCAGGCGCCGCAGCACGTCGACATCATCGGTCGCCGGGCTCAACAGGCCCGGTTCGCCGGCGTAGACCACGAGGCCGATGCGCTCGCCGTGCAGGCGATTGATCAAATCTTGCAGTTCCAGCTTGGCGCGGGTCAGGCGGCTCGGCCCGACATCGGCCGCAGCCATCGAGGCCGAGAGGTCGAGCACGATGTCGAAGCGCATCAGGTGCCGCTTGGCGAGTGCCCCATCGCCTGTTGCGCTCTCTTGCAAGGGCAGGCGCGGCCCGGCCGCGGCGGCGGCGAGCAACAGCCAAGCCAGCGCGTTGACGGCCAGCCGGCCACGATCGCGCCGCCGGTCGGCGGCGGCCAGCACTGCCCAGGGCAGCAGGTCCGGGTCGGCATAGCTGGCGAGTTTATGTTTACGCCAACGGCTGAAGCCCCAGAGCAAGACGGGCTGCACGGCCAGCAGGCCCCACCAGGGCTGGCGCCAGTCGAGGCCGAGCAGGGCATCGATCATGGCGACTCCCTGCGCATGGCCAGCAGCCGGCCCAAGGTAAGGCAAGCGATGGCCAGGGCCAGCGGCAGCCAGTACCACTCATGCACTTCGCGGTGGCGGGCGGGCCGGGCCAGGGTCTTCTCCAAGGCGCCGATGTCACGGATGACCTGTTCGGCATCCTCGGTGCCGCGCACGAAGTAATGATGGCCGTCGGTCAAGCGGGCAAGGTCGGCCAGGTTCGGTTGCGGGTCGGTTTCTTGTATGGCGGCACGCCCCTCGGCGAACAGGTCGCTGCCGATTTGCACGGTGTGGATGGCCACGCCCAACTGTCGCGCCACGGCCAGGGCCTCGGCCGGGGTCATGTCGCCGCTGTTGCTCGGCGCATCGTCGCTGACCAGGATCAGCGCGGGGCGCAGCTTCCGCGGTTGCAATTGCTTCAGCGCCAGACCCAAGGCGTCGCCCAGCGCGGTGTTGTCGCCGGCCATGCCGACTTGCAGCCGTTGCAGTTGGGCCAGGACATAGTGCCGGTCGAACGTGGGCGGGGTCAGCGTCGCGGCCTGCGAGCCGAAGGCGATGATGCCGAAGCGGTCGGCCTGGCGACCCTCGATGAAGCGGCCGATCACGTCCTTGAGCACGGCCAGGCGCTCGACCTTTTTGCCGTCGCGCTGGAAGTCGTCGATGCTCATGGTCTGCGAGGTGTCGATTACCAGCACGATGTCGCGGCCTTCCGGCGGCGGCGTCAGCCACTGGCCGACCTCGCGCGGCTGGCTGAGCGCAACGGCGATCAGGGCGAAGCCGAGCGCGATGAGCCACACCGGCAGGCGGGCGCCGGGCAGCCTCGGTTCGGTGGCGGCCGCCGGCAGCAGGTGCGGGTGCTTGAGCCGCCACGCCTGTTGCAGGCCCTCGCTGCTGCGGCGCAGGGCGATGGCCAGCCAGGCCATGATCGGCATCAGGGCGAGCAGCCAGAAGGGTTGGGCCAGTTCCAGCATCAGCGGCGGTCCTGTTGCCGCAACAGCGCCTCGGCCTGTCGGCACAAGTCATCGAGCACGGCCCGTGCCTTTTCTTGTGCCGGCCCGAAACGCAGGCGATTCAAATCGTGCAGCCAGGCCGGCTCGGGGTCGGCCTTGAAATGCGGGATCAGCGCGGCGAGTTCGTCGGCCGCGCGTTGCGGATCGGGCAGATTGCGCAGGCGCCGCAGCGCACGCAGCGGCGCGCGGCGGCGCCAGTGCCAGTACAGGCCGCCGGCCACGGCAAGACCGAGTGCGACCGAACCGCCGATCAGTACCCAGTCATGGTCCGCCGTGCTGACGTTGGCGATCTGCGGCTCGATGATGTCGGCCAGGTCCTTGTGCGGGTCAGGCATGCGGCACCATGAGGACGGTCAACAGGTCGTCCACCTCGCTGCCCAGGCTTGAGTGGCGCACGCCGGCGCGGGCGAAGTGGCCGGCGATGGCGGCTTGGCGGCTGCGGAAGGCGGCGGCGTAGGCGCTGCGTTCCGCCTCGTGGCCGGTGTCGATCCAGATGTCGTTACCAAGGGTCATGTCGTGGAAGCGGGCCAGGCCGACATCGGGCAGGCTGCGCTCGGCCGGATCGCTGAGCTGGATGGCTAGCAGGTCCGTGCGTTCGGCCAGGCGGGCGAGCAGGGGCTCGTGCTCTTCGCGCAGCCAGGCGAAGTCGCTGAGCAGCACGAGTTCGGTGCCGCGCGGCAGTGCGGCATCCAGCGCGAGCAGGCGGTCGCGATAGCTGACGCTTTCGGTGACGGCGGCATCGGGCAACGGCGGGCAGGGCCGGGCTGCGGCCTCGATCAAGGCCAGCGCACCGTTGCGGCCGTGCATGGGCGGCAAGGTCAGATCGCCGCGGTCCCACAGCGTGCCACCGATGGCGGCGTTGTGATCGGCGGCGGCGAAGCCGAGCAGGGCGGCGGCGCGCACGGCCTGGGTCACCTTGAGCCGGCGCCGGGTGCCGAAGCGCATGCTGGCCTCGCGGTCGATCACCAGATGTACCGTGGGCTGGCGTTCCTCGCGATAGCTCTTGAGATAGGCCCGGCCGGTGCGGGCGGTGGTGCGCCAGTCCATGTCGCGGATGTCGTCGCCGGCGACATAGAGGCGCGACTCTTCGAAGTCAAGGCCGTGGCCGAGCCAGGGCGAGGACCAGTCGCCGGCATGGTGGTCGTGCACTTCGCGCGCCGCTTGCGCCTCGGCCAGCAGCGCGGCCTCCTGCGCAAGGCCCGCGATCTCCTCGGCGGCGAGCAAGGGCGCCTGCGCGGCGGCTGGCGGAGTGCCGGCCGGCCGTGCACGCCAACGGTTCAGGACATCAAGGCGCGGGAACGGCATCCAGCAGGCCGGCGATCAGGGCGTCGCGCGAGAGTTTTTGCAAGCGGGCGTTGAGGCTCAAGATGATGCGGTGGCGCAGGCAGTCGGCGGCAATCTCGCGCACGTCGTCCGGCGTCACGAAGTCGCGCCCGCGCAGATAGGCCAGCGCGGCCGAGGCATGCGCCAGGGCCAGCGCGGCGCGCGGGCTGGCGCCGACCTCCACCGCTTCGGCCCAGTCCTTGCGCCATGTGCCCGGTGCCCGGGTGGCGCGGGCGAGTTCGACCATGTACTGCTCGACGTTGGGCGCGATATGGATTTGGCGCACCTCGTCGCGGGCCGCCAGCGCGGTGGCGACATCGAGCACCGGCGCGATCGGCTCCTGGGCCTCGGCCAGATGGCGGGCGCGGTCGCGGCGCAGGATTTCCAGCTCGTCCTCGGCGCTGGGGTAATCCAACAGCACGTGCAGCAGGAAGCGGTCGAGCTGGGCCTCGGGCAGCGGGTAGGTGCCGGCCTGTTCGATCGGGTTTTGCGTGGCCATCACCATGAACAGCGGCGGCAGCTTGCGCGTTTGCCCGCCGGCGGTGATCTGGTGTTCCTGCATGGCTTCGAGCAGGGCCGATTGCACCTTGGCCGGGGCGCGGTTGATCTCGTCGGCCAGGATGATCTCGTTGAACAAGGGACCTTCGGCGAAATGGAAGCCGCCTTCCTGCGGCCGGTAGATGTCGGTGCCGGTCAGGTCGCCGGGCAGCAGGTCGGGCGTGAACTGGATGCGCTGGAAACGGGCGTGGATGCCGGCGGCCAGGGTCTTCACCGCCGTGGTTTTGGCCAGGCCGGGCAGGCCTTCGACCAGGATGTGGCCGCCGGCGAGCAAGCCGACCACCAGGCGGTCGAGCAGGCCGGCCTGGCCGACGATGACGGCTTCCAGCGCACGGCGCAGTTCGAGGATTTTTTCTTGCTGCTGCATGTGGCACCCGATGGCGGCTTAATTCAAACAATTATTTTAATGGCTATCTTGACCGAATATATAGTGCAATTCACCCAAGGCGGCGGACCGTCGCGCCAGTCACCGGCGGAACTCTTTCGCTCTTGGCCGCTCGGCACAACATCCGGTGCGCTTCGTTTATAGTGCCGGCTGTTTGCCCTATCCCCAGTTGAATGGCCGCCATGACGCGCAAGTTGATCCTCATCGTCCTCATCCTGGCCGTTGCCATCGGCGGCGGCTATGTCTGGCGCCAGAAAAATGGTGCCGGCCAGCAGAGCCAATTCAAGCTACAGGCCCTCGACCGCGGCGACATCGGCGAGAGCATCTCGGCCAATGGCACACTTAATCCGGTGGTGCTGGTCAATGTCGGCACCCAGGTCTCGGGTAGCATCAAGCGCCTGCATGCCGACTTCAACAGCGCGGTGAAAAAGGATCAGGTGCTGGCCGAGCTCGACCCTGCATTGATCGAGGCGCAGCTCCGTCAGGATCGGGCCAATCTCCGCAACGCCGAGGCCGGCTTGAGTCTGGCCCGGGCCAAGGATAAGCGTGCGAAAGAGTTGTTCCAGCAGAAGTTCGTCTCCCAGGATGCCATCGACCAGGCCCGGCAGGCACTCGATTCGGCGCTGGCCCAGGTCGATCTGGCCCGCGCTCAGGTGGCGCGCAGTCGCACCAACTTGGCCTATACCGTGATCCGTTCGCCGGTCGACGGCGTGGTGGTGGCGCGCAATATCGATGTCGGCCAGACCGTGGCGGCCAGCTTCCAGACGCCCACGCTGTTCCAGATTGCCGGCGATCTCAAGGCCATGCAGATCGACACCAGCGTGGCCGAGGCCGACATCGGCAAGGTCAAGATCGGCCAGAAGGCCAAGTTCACGGTAGATACCTTCTCCGACCGCGAGTTCGAGGCGAGCGTGAAGCAGATCCGCCTGAACCCCACGGTGCAGCAGAACGTCGTGACCTACAACGTGGTGCTGGTGGTCGACAACCCGGAGGGCAAGTTGCTGCCGGGCATGACCGCGCATGTCCAGATCAACGTCGGCCGCCATGCCAACGTGCTGCGCGTGCCCAATGCCGCGCTGCGCTTCAAGCCCAAGAGCGAAGAGAAAGAGGTCGGCAAGAACGGCGGCCGGAAAAAAGTGGGGGCCCAGGTCTACCGCCTGGTCGACGGCCAGCCGGTACCGGTCAAGGTGAAAGCCGGTGCCACCGACGGCAACTACACCGAACTGAAGGGCGATGAACTCAAGGCCGGCGACGAGGTCATCGTGCGCGAGATCAGTGCGGGCAAGGATAAGCAGAACAGCAAATTCCAGTTCCGCGTGCTGTGATGCCGGCATTGATTCGGGTCGAGCAACTCACCAAGGCCTACCAGACCGGCGGCGGGGCGGTGCCGGTGCTGCATGGCATCGATCTCAGCATTGCGCCGGGCGAGTTCGTCGCCATCATGGGGCCATCCGGCTCGGGCAAGTCCACCTTCATGAATATCTTGGGCTGCCTCGACGTGCCCAGCTCGGGCCATTATTACCTCGATGGCAAAGATGTCTCGGCCTTGCCGCCGGACGACTTGGCGGCCACGCGCAATCGCACCATCGGTTTCGTGTTTCAG
>JAJZTV010000143.1 GCA_021847385.1 Pseudomonadota bacterium
ACCGGGACAAAGGCACGCTCGACCTCGACTCGAAGATGCTCAACCTGCTCAAGGTGCTGCGCAACCAGGCCTTGCTGGTCTTGCGCCAAAAACCCTTCAAATAATTAGGATCGCGTTATGGAACTGACCGAACTCACCGCCCTCTCCCCGCTCGACGGCCGCTATCGCCGGATCGGCGCCAAGCTGGCGCCCTACTTCAGCGAGTTCGGCCTGATCAAATACCGGGTCAAGGTCGAGATCGAATGGCTCAAGGCCCTGGCCGCCGAAGCGGCGATCGAAGAGGTGCCCGCCTTCTCGGCCGCCACCGTCCAGGCGCTGGATGCCGCGGCCGATGGCTTTTCAGTGACCGATGCCGAGCGGGTGAAGGGCATCGAGAAGACCACCAACCACGACGTCAAGGCCGTGGAGTACTTCCTGAAGGAACGCTTTGCCGACAACGCCGAGGTGATGCAGGTGAAGGAGTTCATCCACTTCGCCTGCACCTCGGAAGACATCAACAACCTGTCGCACGCGCTGATGCTCAAGGGCGCCCGGCAGGACGTGATCCTACCGTCCCTGCGCGAACTGCACGGCAAGCTGAGCGCCATGGCCGTCGCCCTGGCCGAGCTGCCCATGTTGTCGCGCACCCACGGCCAGCCGGCCTCGCCCACCACCCTGGGCAAGGAGCTGGCCAACGTCGCCTATCGCCTGCAACGCGGCCTCAAGCGTATCGAGGCGGTGGAGATCCTGGGCAAGATCAACGGCGCAGTCGGCAACTACAACGCCCACCTGTCGGCCTACCCCGACTTCGACTGGGAAGGCTTCGCCCGCCGCTTCGTCGAAGGCCTGGGCATCGGCTTCAACCCCTACACCATCCAGATCGAGCCGCACGACTACATGGCCGAGCTGTACGACGCCACCGCCCGGGTCAACACCGCGCTGATCGACCTGGACCGCGACCTCTGGGGCTACATCTCGGTCGGCTACTTCAAGCAGCGGGTGAAAGAAGGCGAGGTCGGTTCCTCGACCATGCCGCACAAGGTCAACCCCATCGACTTCGAAAACTCCGAGGGCAACCTGGGCCTGGCCAACGCATTGCTCAAGCACCTCTCCGAGAAACTGCCGATCTCGCGCTGGCAGCGCGACCTGACCGACTCCACCGTGCTGCGTAATATGGGCGCCGGCCTCGGCTACTCGCTGATCGGCTATGAGAGCCTGAAGCGCGGCCTGGACAAGTTGGAGGCCAACCCCCAGCGCCTGGCCGAAGACCTCGACCACAACTGGGAAGTACTGGCTGAGCCGATCCAGACCGTGATGCGTCGCTATGGCGTGGCCAACCCCTATGAGCAGTTGAAGGCGCTGACCCGCGGCAAGGGCGGCATCAGCCGCGAGAGTCTGGCCGAGTTCATCCAGGGCCTGGCCATCCCCGACGAGGCCAAGCAACTGCTGCTGGCCATGACCCCGGGCAGCTACACCGGCAGCGCCGCCGATCTGGCCAAGCGCATCGGCAACAACTGAAAAATCTTTTCACCGCAAAGAGCGCAAAGGAAACGAAGATTTTTATCTGTGCGTTCTTTGCGCCCATTGCGGTTAAGTAGTGGACACAACCATGAGCCAATACGCATTCGACGTCGACAGCAGCAACTTCGAGCAGATCGTCATCGAGGGCTCCAAACAGGTGCCCGTGGTGGTCGACTTCTGGGCGCCCTGGTGCGGCCCGTGCAAGGTGCTGAAACCCATCCTGGAAAAACTGGCCGAGGAATACGCCGGCAAGTTCATCCTGGCCAAGGTCAATTCCGACGAGAATCAGGAACTCGCCGCCCAGTTCGGCGTGCGTGGCATCCCCAGCGTGAAGGCCCTCTACGGCGGCCAGATCGTCGACGAATTCTCCGGTGCCATTCCCGAGGGCGAGGTACGCGGATTCCTCGACCGCCTCATCCCGTCGCCGGCCGAAGAGCTGCGGTCGAAGGCGGCCGAACTCAAGGCCCAGGGCGACGCGGCCCAAGCCCTGCAGGTGCTGGCCGAGGCCTCGAAACTCGACGCAGCCAACGAGCAGGTGCGCCTGGATGCCGCCGAAATCCTGTTCGAGTTGGGTGAACTCGACGAGGCCCGCCGCCTGCTCGACAGCCTGTCGCCGACGATGAAACTGGAAGAGCGCGCCGTGCAACTCGCGGCCAGGCTCAACTTCGCGCTGTCCGGCCAGAGCGGCGGCGACGAGCAGGCCCTGCGCGCCAAGATCGAGACCGACCCCAAGGACATGGATAGCCGGCTGCAACTGGCCAACCTGCTCGTCGCCAGCGGCCGCCCGGCCGAGGGCATGGATGAGTTGCTGGCGATGATCACCCTCGACCGCGCTTGGCACGACGAGGCCGCGCGCAAGACCATGCTCTCGGTGTTCAACCTGCTGCCCGGCAACCCGCTGGTGGCGGAATACCGGCGCAAGCTGGCCAGTGCGTTGAATTGACTTTGTAGCGCCGCTGGGCGGACTAGCCGAAAACGGGCATCGCTAGCGCCCCCGCCGGCTTATTTCTTGCAGGGAATGTGATCGCTTTTAGAACCTGCATAGATGCTCTTGCAGGAGTCCTTCGACCCGATGCCGTTTACCGTGAAATGCGGATCGTCCGGTTGGTGACACCCCTTCGTGACCGTCAGTTTGCATGCGCCCTTATCGATCATGATTTTCAACGCGTCGCTGTAGTTGCCGAGGTATTCCGTCGCCCCTGACTTGGTATATTTTTTGACATCGCTGTTCTCCGGCGAGTCCCAGCCTGCCTTGAACGCAATGCTGGCATGGCCAGCGCCCGAAACCAGCACGGCGGCCAAACCAAGGGCCATACATAGCGACTTACGATTTCTCATTTCAATCTCCCGATTCAGCGGCAAAGAAAAAGTCTGACGCCCGGCCCTTGTCAGGCCGACCCCGACATCAGTCACTGTAAGACGCAGTATCGCGAGAGATGTGAGACGTATTCGATGGAGGGCACGATACGTCGAACCGGTTTCAGTGCGACTCGGCGCGCACCACGCAATTGCGGCCATTGTCCTTGGCCCGATAGAGCGCTTCGTCGGCCAGCTTGAGCAACAGCTCGGGGCTGGCCACCCCGGCATTGAATGTCACCACCCCGATGCTGACGGTGATAGGCCGATTCGGCCAGACTGTCGCTTCGATGCCTTGGCGAAAACGTTCGGCCAAGATCATGGCGCCGTCCGATGCGGTGCGTGGCAGCAACACACCGAACTCCTCGCCGCCCATCCGCGCGACGAAATCGGACTCGCGCGCATGCGCGCGCAGTACGCGCCCGACCTCGCGCAACGCGATATCGCCCTGGGGATGGCCGAAGTCGTCGTTGTAGCGCTTGAAACGATCGACATCCATGATCAATAAAGAGAACTCGGTCCCGTAGCGTTTTGCCTGCTTGAACAAAGTCTCCAAGCTGGTCTCGAAGCAGCGCCGGTTGCAGATGCCGGTCAGCGCATCGGTCAAGGACAGTCGATGCAGGCTCTCGTTCGCGCGCGCCAATTCCTCGGTACGCGTTTCCAGCAAGGTATTGGACCGGCGCAAGGCCTCCTCGGCGCGCCGCTGCCTGGCCCAGCTCCGCTCCAGCGAGCGCGAACTCCACCAGGCCAGAACGGCGAACACGACGATATTGGTCATCACCATGATGACCAGGCCGAACGTGGCCTCGTAATAACCGACTCGCCGACCGATCAACAAGGCCAGACCCATGATCGGCGGCAACACAATCACGGCAGGCAGCAAACGCCGCGCCAGATGGCCACCGGCACCCGGCGCGGTCAGTACGCTGACGAAGCCGACCAGCGGATGCGCGCTCAAAATCCCCAGGCCCAACACCAATAGCAACATCGTTGTCGGCAACGACATCGAACCGTAGACATCGACCCGATCGAACGATTGCACGTCATAGGCATAACCGAGCAAGCCGACGAAGCCGAGCAAAGCGCCGGCCAGGGCGAACCACTGCATCTTCAGGCGCCAGCCGCGCACAAGGTGATCGAGCATCAGCACGGCCAAGCCGCAGAACAGCAGGCCCAGCGCACTATTGAAGGCCGGTAGCGATGCCGGATCGAATTGACCCAATGGCATTTCGGCGAACAGTTCGCCATCGATATTCCAACGCGTCGCAAAGGCATAGAAGACCAGCGCGGCCCCGCCGACCAGTATCGGCAGCGAAGCCAGCACGGTGGCCAGCAACCAGCGCAGACCGTCGGCGGGCCGCTGCAACATCGACAAGGCCAGGCCGCCGCCGATGAAACCGATTGCGGTATTGGCCTTCATCGAGACATAACCCGGCAACACACGCCGTATGGCATCGATGCCCGCCAACCAATTGCTCAACAAAAGCGACGCGGCGGCCAATGCGGTCAGCAAACCGGCGAAACTGGAGAGACGACGCAGATCGCGCACGAAAGTGGCGGTATCTGGATAAGCCATGATCCGGGCCGGCCGACTGACGGCAAGCCCCCCCTCTTTTTTCATTGATTAAAAATTGAGCGGCGGAGCTTACCCGAAATAAAAAAACGCCGCTATCGCTGCGGCACGGCTCGCTTCATCGACTGTAACAAACGGGATGCGTGATCCAGGTGGACGCATGGGCCGCTGGACATAATGCGCCGCATGGACCGTTGTTTACATCCAGGCTACGCTTGCCTGTTTGCGCCCTACCTCGAACTCAATCGCGCGCCGTTCAGTTGCAGCGGATATACAACTTGCGAATCTCGTATTTTTCCACCGCGGCCTGGCCGGTCTCGCCCTTGAGCGCCGACTCGAACGGTCCGGCGGGCGGCATGGCCGTGGGCGACCCGGGCAGTTGGCCGCCTTCGTGGTCGAGCACCTTGTAGCCGCGGCCGCGGCAGATGTCGCCGGCCTTTTCCAGGCAACTGCCGAAGTTGAGCAGGGGGCCGCCGCAGTGGACGACGTAGTTCATCCAGCCGTCCGCGCTGCGGTATTCGGTGGAAATGGCGCAGCCGGTCAGCAGGGCCGAGGCCAGTGCGAGGATGATGCCGGTTTTGCTCGAGCCTGCCTTCATCGCCCCCACCTCCTCATCGATAGCCCGCCGCGAGCTGCCTGTAATGCCGGGCAGAATACTCGAAATAGGCCAGCTCTTCATCGCTCAGCCGGCGCAGGGCCTTGGCCGGGCGGCCGAGGTAGAGCCAGCCGCCTTCCAGCACCTTGCCTTCGGGCACCAGGCTGCCGGCGCCGAGCAGCACTTTATCTTGCAGCACGGCCTTGTCCATGACGATGGAGCCCATGCCGATCAGGCAGTCGTCGCCGATGGTGCAGCCGTGCAGGATGACCGAGTGGCCGACGGTGACGTTGCGGCCGACGATGAGCGGCGCACCCATCGGGTCGGCCGCGCTCTTGTGCGAGACGTGCAGCACGGCGCAGTCCTGGATGTTGCTGCCGGCGCCGATGCGGATGAAGTTGACGTCGCCGCGGATGACCGCACCGGGCCAGACCGAGACGCCGTCGCCCAGCTCGACCGCGCCGATCACGGTGGCGGCGGCGTGGACGAAAACCTCCTGGCCCAGGCTCGGCGTTAAATCCTTGTAACGCTCGATCGCCATCGCGTTCGGCTCAGCCGGTGTTGCGCATGCCGGCGGCGATGGCGTTGATCGAGCGCAGCAGCGGCTCGAGCCACGGGCTCTCGCCCTCGCCCTGGGCATCGCGCAGCTTGCG
>JAJZTV010000144.1 GCA_021847385.1 Pseudomonadota bacterium
ATATTAGAGAATTCTTATAACGCTGATGTCGCACTTCTCCCCTTAGTGCCATCAGCGTTGTCTCCTCCATCCTCCTCCTTTGGTGGATTTCAAGCCCGGTCAAGTCACCGGGCTTTTTTTTTGTACGGCTGCTCGGTTTAGAATGCGCATGTCACCCCGCTTCCGACAAATATGACATCGCATAATTTTTGGTATGTCCGCAGAAACAACAAAGTCGTGGGCCCCTTCCCACGAGCGCAGATTCAGGAATACCTAGCGCAGGGCAAGCTCGTAAGCCGCGATGAAGTCAGCCATGATCGCGAGGTATGGACCACTATAGAGCGGTGCGCGGATTTTTCCGAAGAGAAACCCGAAGTCAAATCCGTTTTGCATCGCCTCTGGTATGTGCGTAAGGACGGCAAGGTCAGCGGACCTTTCCCGCAGCCGCAAATAGAAGAAAACCTGTCGCAAGGGGTACTCACGCGCAGCGACGAGATCAGCCACGATAACGCGTCCTGGACCAGCATTGAACACAGCGGGTATTTCACGCCGGATGGCGTCGCGGGCAAGCCGGCCTCGCATCATCGCTGGTATGTGCGTCGCCACAGTAAATTGATCGGCCCTTTTCCTCACGCGCAGATCGCGGAATACCTGATGTTGGGCAAGCTGTCGCGCAGCGACGAGATCAGCGATGACCGGGTGGCGTGGCGCACGATTCAGGACAGCGGCTATTTCCCAGAAGGTCCAAGCCTTGTCCAGCCCGCCGAAGGCACAGACGAAGAGAACGCTTGGGAGGTAGAGCGGGCACGGGCCAAGCATCGTTGGCTGGACGAGCGTCTTTATGCTGACGGCGATACTGCCCCGGGGCCGGCGGCCGCGCCGGAGGCATTCCAATCCTTACGGCACGATCATCAAGTTACGCAAGCTATGATCCAGGCCGAGCGCGAACAAAAACCCAAGATCTGGCAAGGCATCGTCGCGCTCTTGGTGCTGGGTGCGATCGTTGCGGGTGTTTGGTATGGCGGCCAGGGCGAAGGGTTGGTGATCGCCCCGCCAGCGCAGCCGCTGGCACAGCCGAATTGCAGTGCCAACGGGCCGGGGGTCAATTGGACCAACTGCGTCAAAACGGGGGCCAATCTGCGCGGCGCGCAACTGAAGCAAGGCCAACTGAATTCCGCCAAGCTCGATAATGCCGATCTTAGCGGGGCGGATCTGAGCTATGCCAGTCTCGTGCGCACGAGCCTGAGGTCGGCCAATATGGAAGGTGCCGCGCTGCGCGCGGTGGACTTCAGTGGTGCGGATCTAACCGGCGCCAATCTGGGCACCAGCGATTTGAGCTATGCGGTCTTCACCGGCGCGCTGGTCGATGGTTTGCGCCTGACGGGGGCGAGGCTCGATAAGGCGACCTGGATCGATGGCCGTATTTGTGCCGAGGGCTCGATCGGCACATGTCTATAAAGTCGGTCACATCCCGCGACAACCCCGAGTTTCGACAATTACTGAGCCTGGCCGATGAGGCCAAGACCAGGCGCGAGACCGGCCTAACCTTGCTTGATGGCTGGCACTTGATCGAGGCTGCGCTGCAGGCCGGTTACCTGCCGAACAAACTGATCGCGGTCGAAGGCCAGGCCTGGCCGAGCGAGGCGCAAGGCGTGCTGCGCGAAGTCCCGCAATTGATCGTGAGCGAGGCCTTGATGCGCGCGCTATCGCCGGTCAAAAGCCCGACCGGCCTGATCGCGGTGATCGATATTCCGCAGCCTGTGCCCCAGGCATCGACATTTGCAATCCTGCTGGAAGACATCCAAGACCCCGGTAACCTCGGTGCCTTGTTGCGCACGGCCGCAGCGGCCGGGGTCCAGGCGGCGTATTTATCGGCGGGCTGCGCCGACGCATGGTCGCCCAAGGCCTTGCGCGGTGGCCAAGGCGCGCATTTTCAACTGGCTATTCATGAGCGTATGGCGTTGACCGAGGTGGCGCGGGCTTTTGCCGGCAGCGTCTACGCTGCGACGCTGGGCGCCGAAACCAGCCTCTACCAATTGGACTTGCGGCAAGATGTCGCATTCGCATTCGGAAATGAGGGGGCCGGGCTAAGTGCGGCCTTGCGCGAGGCCTGCCGGCCCTTTTCCGTGCCGATGCCGGGCCGAGTCGAGTCGCTCAATGTCGCGGCGGCGGCGGCGATTTGCCTGTTCGAACGGGTGCGCCAGAGGCAACGCAGTTAAGGCAGCGAGCCGAGCGACTGTTTTAAGCGGGCAGCGATCTCTTCCACCGAGCGCTGCGTGCTATCGATCAGGGGGATGCCGCGTGCACGTAGCATGCGTTCTGCGGCATGCAATTCTTGGCGGCAATTGGCTAGGCTGGCGTAAGTGCTGCTTGGCCGGCGCTCCTCCCGAATTTGGGCCAAGCGTTCGGGCAACAAGGTCAACCCCCGCAGTTTGGGCAGGTATTTATCCAGGCGCTGCGGCAAGGTGCTTTGTTCCAGATCCTCGGGGGTCAGCGGATCGTTGGCGACCTTAAGGCCATATTGCATGGCCATGTAGAGCGAGGTGGGGGTCTTGCCGCTGCGCGATACGCCGACCAGGATCAAATCGGCTTGATCGTAGCGTTCGATGGCCAGGCCATCGTCGGTTGCCAGCGCGAAATTCACAGCCTCCATGCGGGCCCGATAGAGGCTGTTGTCGCGCAGGCCGTGAGCCTGTCCGAGCGCCGGCGTCGCGCTTTCGCCCAATTCGCTTTCCAATTGCGCTAGAAATAAAGAGAAGACGTCGAGCAATAAGCAGTCGGTTTGCGCCAAGCGCTGGCGCAAACGGCCATCGGTCAGGGTGGAGATGACCAGGGCCCGTTGGCCGTGCGCGCGCGTGGCGGCCTCGATGGTGCGGGCGGCATGCTCGACTTTCTCCATGTCGTCGGTGAACGGTAAACTGCGGACAGTGAAGCTATGCTCCGAAAAACGCGATAACAAGCTTTTACCAACGACCTCGGCGGTGATGCCGGTGTGGTCTGACACGAAAAAGACGGGGCGCGTAGCGCTCATGAATCGAAACCTGAACAGGAGCTGCGATGGACTATATCTTGCGTTTTCATGAGCTGTCCATGCACGATGTGGACAAGGTGGGCGGCAAGAATGCCTCGCTGGGCGAAATGGTCGGCCAATTGCAGAGCGAAGGCATTCGCGTGCCGGACGGTTTCGCCACCACGGCCGACGCATTCCGCGAATTTTTAGCCAAGGATGGTTTGGCCCGCCGTATCGCCGACAAGCTGCAAGGCCTGGACGTGGCCGATGTCCAAGCCTTGGCCCGTTGCGGCCTGGCCATACGCGAGATGATCCTGGCGACCGATCTGCCCGCCGGGCTGGAAGCGGCGATCCGTGCCGCGCACCAAGAGATGGGCGCAGGGGCGGGCGATGCCGCGACCTTCGCGGTGCGCTCGTCAGCGACGGCCGAAGACCTGCCGGATGCCTCCTTCGCCGGCCAACAGGAGACCTATCTCAACATCCACGGTGCCGACAATCTGCTCGATGCGGTCAAGCGCTGCTTTGCCTCGCTCTACAACGACCGCGCCATCGCCTATCGTGTGCATCATGGCTTCGAACATAGCCATGTCGCCCTGTCGGCCGGCATCCAACGCATGGTGCGGTCGGATACCGGAGCGGCCGGGGTGATGTTCACGCTCGATACCGAATCGGGTTTTCGCGATGTGGTGTTCATCAACGCCGCCTACGGTCTGGGCGAAACCGTGGTGCAAGGTTCGGTCAACCCGGACGAGTATTACGTGCATAAGCCCGGGCTTGCCGCCGGTAAGCGTGCGCTGGTGCGGAAGAAATTGGGCGAGAAGGCGATCCGCATGGTCTTCGCCGACGACCGGCGGGCCGATCATTCGACCCGGGTCGAGCCGGTGCCGGAGGCGGAGCGTCACAGCTTCGCCTTGAGCGAGGCCGAGGTGCTGGAACTGGCACGCTATGCCATGACCATCGAACGGCATTATGGTCGGCCGATGGACATCGAATGGGGCCGCGACGGCATCGACGGCCAGCTCTATATCCTGCAGGCGCGGCCGGAAACGGTGGAGTCGCGTGTGGGCCAGGTGCAAGTGCGTTACCGCATGCTGGAGCAGGGGCCGGTCTTGGCCAAGGGTAGGGCGATCGGCGCCAAGATCGGGCAGGGGCGAACGCGGGTGATCCGCCATGCGGCCGACATGCATCTGGTCGAGCCGGGCGATGTGCTCGTCACCGAGATGACCGACCCGGATTGGGAGCCGGTGATGAAGCGGGCCGCGGCCATTGTGACCGACCGTGGCGGCCGTACCTGCCATGCCGCCATCGTCGCCCGTGAGTTGGGCGTGCCGGCCGTGGTCGGTGCCGGCGATGCCACGCGCACCGTGCCGGATGGCCAGGAGGCGACGGTATCGTGCGCCGAGGGCGAGGATGGCCGGGTTTATGCCGGCAAGCTGCGTTTCGAACGCAGCGAGTTCGCCTTGCAGGCGATGCCGGAAATACCGGTCAAAATCATGATGAACGTCGGCAATGCCGAACAAGCCTTCCATTTCGCCATGCTGCCGAACGCGGGCGTTGGGCTCGCGCGCTTGGAATTCATCATCAACAACGACATCGGTGTCCACCCCAACGCCGCACTGGATTATCCCAACGTCGACGCCAATTTACGGCAAGCATTGGAAGCGAAGTCTCAGGGCTATGGCGGGCCGGTCGAGTTCTATGTCGAGAAGTTGGCGGAGGGCATCGCCACCATCGGCGCCGCCTTCTGGCCCAAGCGGGTCATCGTCCGCCTATCCGATTTCAAGTCGAACGAATATGCCAATCTGCTCGGCGGCCACGCCTATGAGCCGACCGAGGAGAACCCGATGCTCGGCTTCCGCGGTGCCGGGCGCTATGCCCACCCGATGTTCCGGCGCGCCTTCGAGCTGGAATGCCGGGCGATCCATCGCGTACGCGAGGACATGGGGCTGAGCAATATCGAAATCATGCTGCCCTTTGTCCGCACCTTGGCGGATGCCGATGCCGCCTTGGCCGTGCTGGCCGACAACGGCCTCAAGCGCGGCGAGCACGGACTCAAGGTGGTGATGATGTGCGAGATTCCATCCAACGTGTTGTTGGCTGACGAGTTCTTGCAGCGCTTCGACGGTTTTTCCATCGGCTCGAACGACCTGACCCAGCTGACCTTGGGCGTGGATCGGGACTCGAGTTTAGTGGCGGCCGCCTTCGACGAGCGTAACCCCGCGGTGAAGAAGCTGCTGACTGAGGCCATCGCCGCCTGCAAGCGCAACGGTAAGTACATCGGCATCTGCGGTCAGGGCCCGTCGGATCACCCCGATCTGGCGGAGTGGCTGATGGCCGAAGGCATCGACAGCCTGTCACTCAACCCCGATACGGTGGTAGCTACTTGGCTACGGCTAGCGGGGAAGGGCGCGGCTTAAGTCAGCCGGGTTTGGCCTTGGCCAGGCCACGCGCGGCCTGCAAACACAGGAGTTTGAAGTCGGTGTAGGTGGCAGGGTCGAGGTCGAAATTGCCGTGGCCACGATCGGCATAGATCAGGCCGATCGGTTTGTTGCCGGCGAACAAGGACATCGCATAGAAGTCCCCTTCGCCGATGAGCTGCTGGAGATTGGGGTGGACCAGCGGCCACATCCGGCCGCGGTTGCTCGAG
>JAJZTV010000145.1 GCA_021847385.1 Pseudomonadota bacterium
CTGTCTGGCGAAGAGGGCAAGCTGCACAAGCACTTGCGCAAGCGCGAGGATGAATACGATTACATCGTGATCGACAGCCCGCCGGCGGCCACCGCACCGGTGACCGAAAGCGCCTTGAAGCTGGCCCATGTCGCCTTGGTGCCGGTCATCCCCTCGCCGCTCGACCTATGGGCCTCGGAAATGATCCGCGACGCGATCCAGATTGCCCGCGAGAAAAACCCCAAGCTCGAAGCGCGCCTGGTCATGAACCAATTGCAGCCGAACACCTTGATCTCGCGCGAGGTGATCGGCCTGTTGCCGAACTTCGGCATTCCCTTGCTTTCCGCTACCTTGCGTCAGCGCACGGTCTACAAGGAGTGCGCGGCCGAGGGCCACAGCATCGAGGGACTGGGTAGCCGGGCGCAAATGGCAGCGAAAGAGGTGGATTTTCTCAAACGCCGCGTATTGGCCCTGCTGCGCAAGGTCGAGGCCAGCTGATTCCTAGGCATCGGGGTCTTCGCCCCGACCTGTTTTCCGCATGACAGCACATTCCCTGACGTGGCTGGACTTATTGCGCCACGGCGAGCCTGTCGGTGGCCGCAAATATCGCGGCCAGACCGACGATCCGCTATCCGAAAAAGGCTGGACCGAGATGCGGGCGGCTGTGGCGGGCGAGCGGCCATGGACGGCCATCGTCAGTTCGCCGCTCGCCCGTTGCATCGAGTTCGCCGAATGGCTGGCACTAGAAACCGGCTTGCCGCTGGCGGTGGATGCGCGCTTGAAAGAAGTGGGCTTCGGCAGTTGGGAAGGCAAACGGGGCGAAGAATTGACCGCCCAAGATCCCGATCTGCTGTTCCGGTTCAAGCATGACCCGATCGAGCAGCGGCCGGAAGGCGCCGAACCCTTGGATGCCTTCTATCACAGGGTAGCGGCGGCCTTGACCGACATTCATGTACGCCATGCCGGCGGCCATCCCCTGGTCGTGGCCCATGCCGGTGTGATCCGGATGGCAGTATGCCGGACGCTGGGTATGTCCCCTGCGCACGCCTACCGGATCAATATCGCCAGCGCGGCGCTGACGCGCATCAAAATCGAACAGCGTGCTGGCCGTACCTTGGAAAGCTTGGTGTTTCTCGATCGGCGGCCCTGAGCGGTGTGCGTGGCGCGATCCCGCTGGGATTACCCGACGCGGCCGTGGTGACAGGCGACGAACCTGTTCAGGCGCATTTGTCTTCCAGGCATTGCAGGTAGAGGGCCTTATCCAATTCGCCATGCTGGCGTTGTGCTTGCCAGATCACCTCGGCGAGGCAATCCATGATCGCATGCTGCGCGGCGTGGGGGTCTTGGCTACGCGCAAGCAGTTTGTCGTAGGCCGACTTGATGCCGGGCGGCTGGTCGATGGACAACTGCTCGGAGATCGCCAGGTGCAAGGCCAAATGCAGGAACGGGTTGGTCTCGCCCATTTCCGGCAACCAGTCGCGTTCGAGCCCGGCGTCACCCTCGCACAATAGGGCGTGGTATTCGGGGTGGTGGAGGATATGCCCGGCCGCCATTGCCTCGAGCTCGCTCAAGATGGATTTTTCGCGCTGCTTGCGCCAAGCCTCGATGAAAAAACGGCGGGTCTGTTCGCGGCTAGGGTTGAACATGGTTAGGGTTGCCTCATAAATAGCCTAATCCGAGTACCGCACTGTATTGCAGTAGCCGGTTCGTGCCGTCGAGCGGGGCGATCTCGCCATTACCGTAAAAACCGATCAAGGGCAGCTCGGGGTAATGCTCCAGGATCGATGCGATGTCGCGATCCTCGCCGCCATAGAAACTGGGGCCGCGGCCAAGGCATGGGAAGAATAGGCCGAAGGCCGGTGCGTCCAAGGTATCGCTGCCGACCTTGTCCAACATGATGCGCATGTCCTGCTCGGCCGCTTGCGGCTGGCGGACGGCCCAAAATAGCAGATCGCCGGGCGCGAGCGGCGCCGGCACGGTCACCGAGCCGGTATCGGCACTGGCCGAAATGATCGGCATCATTTGATAACGGCCTTCCTCCAGCGCATGGGCGGGATCGCCGTGAGTGACCCCGGCCATGAACAGATGCAGCGGCATGCGGTCCATTTCCCGATTGATCTGTGGTAAGGCACTTGCCAGGCTACCGAGGGCGAGGTGGCCGCCGACCGCCAAGACATCGTTGCCATCGACCTCGGTGACGACCTGCGGCTGCGACAAGGGCCGGGCCCCTTGCGATAGGCCGATGCGCAGGCGCGCACCGTCGAAGGCGAGGTCGCAATGGCCTTCGTTCTGCACGCGGCCACCGCTCCAGACCTTGAACGGCCCTTGGCCATCGCTATCGCTGGCGATGGCGCCGAAACGCGGCGATTCGCATTGCAGCCAAGCCAAATCCAAACCGTTCGGTGCGGCGAGGGAGAAGATGGGGGCGTCCGCTGCGCGCGCGCGCCGTAGTTGAATGCTATCGCCGAATACCATGGCGGCCGCGGCGGGGCCGCCTAAGCAAGCATCTTGCTCGGTGAACAGGCCGGCGCCGATGCTGCCGTCGATTTGCAGGCAGCCGGCAGTGCGGGCGGCTTCATGCAGGGCCGGTTGCGGATCGTGTGCGAAATGCGGACTCAAAAACAGCAAGACGGCATTGGCATAATCGAGCCCGGCCCGGTCGAGCGCGCCCTGCACGGCCGCACGCACGAGATCGGTCTTGGCACTGCGGCTATGCGCCAAGGCGGTAGCGATGCTCATATCGCCCCCTCGGTTTTGTTCTTGCGTGGTTTGCCGGTGCCGGCTTTTGTCGGTATGGCACGGGCTGTGCGTGGGCGAGCCGTATTGGCGGACGCGCCGTTTTTATCGGCAGGAGCAAGCTTCCGATCGCATAGGTCGCGAATCAGGCAATTCGGGCAATCCGGGTTACGGGCCTTGCACACATAACGGCCATGCAAGATCAACCAATGGTGGGCGTCGTGCTTGAATTCGTCGGGGGTGGTCTTGAGCAGCTTCTGTTCGACTTCGAGTACGGTCTTGCCGGGGGCCAGGCCAGTACGGTTGGCGACACGAAAGATATGGGTGTCCACCGCGATGGTCGGTTGGCCGAAGGCGGTGTTGAGCACGACATTGGCGGTCTTGCGGCCGACGCCGGGTAGGGCTTCCAGCGCCTCGCGTTCGGCCGGCACCTCGCCGCCGTGCTTTTCCAGCAAGAGTCGGCACAGGGCGATGATGTTCTTCGCCTTGGTCTGATACAGGCCGATGCGGCGAATGTGTTCTTTCAGGTCGGCTTCGCCGAGATCGAGTAGTTTCTTCGGGGTGTCGGCGACCTTGTACAAAGTCGCCGTGGCTTTATTGACGCTGACGTCGGTGGCCTGGGCCGAGAGGACGACGGCGATCAGCAATTCGAATGGCGTGCGATAGACCAGCTCCGTGGTCGGTTTGGGGTTGGCCGCACGCAGCCGCTCGAAGATGGCGCGGCGCTTGGTGGCATTCATGCCGGTTGCTGACCGCGTTCCTTCTTGCGCAGGTCGATCCAATTGCGCAGGGCGATGAGCAGGCCCAGGCCGATGAAGGCGCCGGGCGGCAGGATCGCGAGCAAAAAGCCATCGTAGCCGGGCGCGAGTTTGATCGTCCATGCCGCCGCTTGCGGCCCGAGGGCGAGATCGAGGCCGGATAGCAGCGTCCCTTTGCCGAAGGCCTCGCGTAGCATGCCGAGCGCGACCAGCACCAAGGTCAGGCCCAGGCCCATGAAGGTGCCATCCAATACCGAATGCCAAGTGGAGCGCTTGGAAGCGAAGGCCTCCACCCGGGCCAGCACGATGCAGTTGGTCACGATCAGCGGGATGAAAATGCCGAGCACGAGGTAAAGCGACAGCAGGTAGGCATGCATCAGCAGGTCGACGATCGTGACCAATGCGGCGACGATGAGGATGAAGACCGGGATGCGGATCGCATGCGGGATCAGATTGCGTACCAGCGCGACTGCGCCGTTGGACATGGCCATGACAGTAGTCGTGGCCAGCCCGAGCGATAGCGCATTGACCAGATTGTTACTGATGGCGAGCAAAGGGCACATGCCGAGGATTTGGACGATACCCGGATTCTGCTTCCACAAGCCGTTGATGATAATGTCACGCGTTTGGCTGCTGCCGTCGCCCTGCGGCTTAACCTGGGCATCGCTCAGGTCGGCTTGCGCCGAAACGGGGTTTTCTTGTGCAGACATGGCGTTACTCCTTTGCCTTGGCGAGCAGCTCGGCCTTATGCAGCTCGAAGTATTGCAAGGCCTTGTTTACCGCCTTGACCACCGCGCGTGGCGTGACGGTCGCGCCGGCCAGATAATCGAAATGTCCGCCGTCCTTCCGCACTTTCCACTGCGCTGCCGTCGGGTTGCTTAACGATAGTCCATCGAATTGCCGAATCCACGGATTTTTCTTGATCTCGATATAGTCGCCCAGGCCGGGTGTTTCCTTATGCCGGACTACGCGTACGCCGCCGATGCGGCCATCGGCCAGGATGCCGACCAGTAAGCCGATCTCGCCGGCATAACCGTCCGGTGCCGTCACCTCGAACACCACGCCGCTGGCTTGGCCATTCTTGCGCGCAAGATAGACCTGACTCGCTTTCTTATTGCCCAGCAACGGGTCGGCCGGCAGAGGGGTCGTCTCCTGGGTGAGGTCGTTGTCGAAACTGCCGTCGGGTAGGGTCTGCGCGAGCAGGGCCTGCTGTTTGGCCTGCTCGCTGCGGGCGATCATGTTCAGGGTCAGACTGTAGGTGCCCGCCAGCAGGGTGGTGCCGATGACCGAGAAGGCGAGCAAGGCCAGGCCGTTACTCAAGGCGGTGCGCATCAGGCGCTTCACGGCTTCTCTTCCTTCTTCGTCGTGCCGAACACGCGCGGTTGGGTATAGACATCGATCAGCGGCGCGGCGATGTTCATCAGCAACACCGCAAAGGCCACACCATCGGGGAAATTGCCGAAGCTGCGGATGATCACGGTCAGGAAACCGGCGCCGGCGGCATAGATCAGCTTGCCCTTCGGCGTCGAGGCGGCGGTGACCGGATCGGTCGCGATGAAGAAGGCGCCGAGCATCGCCCCGCCGCTGGCCAGATGGAACAGCGGGCCGACAAAGTGCGCGGGGTCGTGCCATTGCAACAAGGCGGCGGTGACGGCGATGCCGATGATGAAAGCGAGCGGGATGTGCCAGGTGATCAAGCGTCGGCCAAGCAGGTAGAGGCCGCCGAGCAGAAACGTCAGCGCAACGATCTCGCCGCCGCTGCCAGCGATATGGCCATAGATGGGTTGGCTCATGATGTCGGCGAGCGCTGTGCCGGCCCGCAACTGGGTCTTCAGGCTATCCAGGGGCGTGGCCGAGGTGTAGGCATCGGGACTCAACGCGCCTTGGCCGGCGAACACCAGATCGAAGGCGTCGGCCAGGCTGGGGATATGCGCGGCCAGTGCGGCGGGGGCCGCCCATTGCGTCATCTGTACCGGGAAGCTGATGATCAATACGGCATAGCCGACCATGGCCGGGTTGAACAGGTTTTGTCCGAGCCCGCCATAGAGATGCTTGGCGACGATGATCGCGAAAAAGGTGCCGAGCAGATACAGCCACCACGGTGCCAGGGTCGGCATCGACAGGGCCAGCAGCCAGGCGGTGACCAGGGCCGTGTTGTCGC
>JAJZTV010000146.1 GCA_021847385.1 Pseudomonadota bacterium
ACGTGATCATGGGCCGCAGCGAGAAGCGGCTGTTCCACGCGATCAAGCAGGCGGTCGACGACTACGCGCCGCCCGCCGTGTTCGTCTACAACACCTGCGTGCCGGCCCTGGTCGGCGACGACCTGGACGCGGTGTGCAAGGCCGCCGCCGAGCGGGTCGGCGTGCCGGTGGTGCCGGTCGATTGCGCCGGCTTCTACGGCACCAAGAACCTGGGCAACCGCATCGCCGGCGAATCGATGTTCAAGTACGTGATCGGCACCCGCGAGCCCGAGCCGGTGCCGGCCGAGGCCCAGCGCCCCGGCATCACCGTGCACGACGTGAACCTGATCGGCGAATACAACATCGCCGGCGAGTTCTGGCACGTGCTGCCCCTGTTCGACGAGCTGGGCCTGCGCATCCTGTGCACCCTGTCCGGCGACACCCGCTTCCACGAGGTGCAGACCATGCACCGGGCCAAGGTCAACATGGTGGTCTGCGCCAAGGCGCTGCTCAACGTGGCGCGCAAGATGGAATCGAGCTACGGCGTGCCCTTCTTCGAGGGCAGCTTCTACGGCGTGACCGACACTTCGCACGCCTTCCGCGAATTCGCCCGGCTGATCGGCGACCCTGGTTTGAGCGAGCGGGTCGAGCAAATGATCGCGCGCGAAGAGGCGCGGGTGAACGCGGCGCTGGAACCCTGGCGGGCAAGATTGAAGGGCAAGCGGGTGCTGCTCTATACCGGCGGCGTGAAGTCGTGGTCCATCGTCTCGGCCCTGCAAGACCTGGGCATGGATGTGGTGGCCACCGGCACCAACAAGTCGACCGAAGAGGACAAGGCCCGCATCCAGGAGTTGATGGGCGACAAGACCAAGATGATCACCGACGGCAGCCCCAAGGCGTTGATCGGTATCGTCAAGGAATACCAGGCCGACATCCTGATCGCCGGCGGCCGCAATATGTACACCGCGCTCAAGGCGCGCATCCCCTTCCTCGATATCAATCAGGAACGCGAATTCCCCTACGAGGGCTATATGGGCATGGTCGAACTGGCCCGGCAACTGGCGCTGACCATGGAAAGCCCGGTGTGGCAGGCGGTGCGTCAGCCGGCGCCGTGGAAACAGGGCGAGGCCCCCGGCGTGGTTGTCGCCTGATCGGCGCGCCCGGCCAAATAGGGCAGCCGCAGCCACTACGATCAGTCGGCGATCGGTTTGCGTCCCTGGGCGTAGAGTACTTCCACATGCAATGGGATGCCATGGCCGTCGGCCAGGTCTGAGATTTCCGCCAAGTGCTCCTGGCGGAAGCGTTCCAGCTCGGGCTCGCTAAGTTGGTTGAGCAGGCCGCGGAAGCCAGCGTACCAAAGGATTTCCCACCAGGCTTCGGCGCTCGGCAGGTGATAGCTCAGGTCGCGTCGAACCACCTGGATGTCCTGCAAATTGGCGGCCGTGAACAAGGCGTGGTTCAGCGACTCGTCGCAAAGGCGCTTCCAGCTTAGCGGCGGGATCGCCACGCCGTAGCGTGCTATCCGGTCCAGGAACAGGTCGGAGTTGGGCGCGAACGACCGCTCGGAAAAGGCGCAAGCCAGCATGCGTCCGCCGGGTTTCAACCGGTCGATGATGCCCCGCAGGCAAGACTCCATGTCCTGCACGAAGAACAGCGCGAAGGCTGCGGTCGCGCAATGGAATTGGGCTGACGGTAGGCGCAGATCGGTCATGTCCATCGCCTGGAAGTCGACATTGGCCAGGCCATGGGACTGGGCCTTGCGCTGCGCTTGATCGAGCATGCCGTCCGACATGTCGATGCCGGTGACGCGACCCGCCGGCAGGTATCGGGCCAGGGTCAGTGCGACGGCGCCGGTACCCGTCGCCACATCCAACACATGCTCATCGCCGGCAAGTCGCAGCTGTTCGGCCATATGCGCCGCGCTGTCCTGAAAGAAGCGCAGCGCGGGCCGGTCGTAACCAGGCGCGACGGTATTAAAGGTCTGGCGTATGTGTTCCCTGCGTTGGGTTTCATCCATTGGATGCCTCCGGTTTTTGATTTGGACCCGAGAACTCTACCAGAGGCGAGGGGGCAACCGAGTTCGGTCTGCTGTAGACCTCGCGTTCTCGCGGCTTCGCGGCGGGGTCGCGTACTACGCATCGTTGGTTGTCCGAGGACCGGGTTTTTGCTATTGGCTAGCGCATCTCCGGCATTGGTGTTTCCAACACGGCTTGCGCCAACAGCCAGTCCCGAAAGGCCATCACTTTGGCCAAGCTGGCACGCTTGGGCGGCATGACCAAGTGATAAGCCAAGTCGGTGGCGATGGCGACATCGAGCAGGCGGACCAAGGTGCCGCGCGCCAGATCGTCGGCCACCAGGCTGTGCCAGGCCAGGGCGACGCCCAGGCCGGCGACGGCGGCTTGCAGGGTGAGGTTGGCATCGCTGAAATGCCGGATGCGCAGCGGCGCTTCGGGGCTGACGCCCTGCGAGGCCAGCCAGGTGTCCCAATCGGGAAACACCTGATGGCTGGTGTGCCACTCGTCGTTGAGCAAAGGCTTGCGCGCCAGATCGGCGGCCGTGCGAATGTCTGCCGCCAGGGCCGGGGCGGCGACCGGCACGATGGCTTCGGACATCAGGCGTTCCACCTGCAGGCCCGGATACTCCCCGTTGCCGAAGCGGATGGCCAAGTCGACGTCTTCCAAGTTGAAATCGACCAATCGACGGGTGGCCGATAGGCGCAGTTCGATCTCGGGGTGTTTGCTCTGGAAATCGTCCAGCCGCGGCACCAGCCAGCGGGCCGCGAAGGTGGGTGGGGTGGACACCACCAGCGGCCCCCGGCCGTCGCTGCTGCGCAACTGGGCCACGGCCCGCTCCAATTGATCGAAGGCTTCGCTCAGCAAGGGCAAGGCGGCCTGGGCCGCTTCGCTGGCGGCAAGCTGTTTGTTGCCGCGGCGGAACAATGCGGTGTTCAGGTAGTCCTCCAGTTGTTTGATCAACTGGCTTACCGCGGCTGGGGTCACGTGCAGTTCTTCCGCGGCCCGGGCGAAAGAGCGATGGCGTGCGGCCGCCTCGAAAGCGCGCAGGGCATTCAGCGAAGGGAGTTTTCTGGACATTAGAATTTCTTTGCAATGACCCAACAAAGTCTCGTTTGTTTGCTTTTATAGCGCTTAGTACAGTTCGTGTCAGATAGTTTTTCTGAGTAAACGACCATGGCCGCCAACACCCTCTACCTGCTTGTGAGCACCTCTGCCTTTTTCTGGGGCCTCAACTTCATCCTGGCCGGCCCGGTCCTGGCCGATCTGTCGCCGATGTGGGCGGCAGCCCTGCGCTTTCTTTTGGCCGCGATGCTGATGCTGGCCGTCGCCATCCTGCGGCGCGACGATTTACTCGGGCTCATCCGCCGCCATGCCCCGGCCTATCTGCTGCTGGGCGCGGTCGGTATCACCGCCTTCAACCTGTTGTTTTTCTCGGCCATGCAGAGCACCTCGGCCGACAACGGGGCCTTGATCATGGCGACCAACCCCTTGCTCACGACGCTGCTGGCGGCGGCCATGCTGGGCGAGCGGCCAAGCTGGCGCCATCTGGCGGCCTTGCCGGTGGCGCTGATCGGTGTGGCCGTGGTCATCGCCCAGGGTGATGCCGGACGGCTGCTGAGGCTGCACGTGGCCCATGGCGACCTGCTGATGCTGGCCGCCAATCTAGCCTGGGCGCTGTACAACGTGCTGGGCCGGCGCTACATGCCGCCGGGCTCGCCCATCGCCAGCACGGCCCTGATCATGGTGGTGGGGGCGGCCTTGTTGTCGCTGGTGGCCATCGGCCACGGCGATGCGGTGGGTGTGCCCGGCATCAAGGCGGGTGCGGCCTTGGCCTTGATGGCGGTTGGCGGCACGGTGTTGGCCTATCTGTTCTGGGGGATGGGCATCCAACGCCTGGGCGCCGGCCGTACCGCTTTGTTTCTCAATCTCGTGCCGGTGTCCGCCATGCTGGTCGGGGCCGGACTCGGCACCTTGCCGACCTTCGCGCAATGGCTGGGTGGCCTGCTGGTGTTAGGCGGCGTGACCTTGGCCATGGCGCCCATGGGGCAGCCGGCACGGCGGTGACGCTTGGCGCGGCTCGCCGCTAAATCCAGTAAGCTAGGGCACTATCCGATTCGACTGTTGTCCGACAGGCGAAGGGCGCGTTTGCCCTTGGCCGCCAGCGTTAGAAAACCATTTATGTCCGCCGTTCTGTCTCATCCCCTAAGGGCCTTGCGTTCGCGGGACTTCCGCCTCTACTTCGCCGGTCAGCTGATCTCCGTCGCGGGCACCTGGATGCAGCAGATCGCCATGGGCTGGCTGGTCTACCGTTTGACCAATTCGGCTTTGGTTTTGGGCCTGTTGGGCTTCGCCAGCCAGTTGCCCATCCTGCTGTTCGGCGCCCTGGGCGGGGTGTGGTCCGACCGCATGGATCGCCGCCGCTTGATGATGTGGACCCAGTCGCTGGCTATGATCCAGGCCCTGGCCTTGGCCCTGCTGGCATGGCAGGGCTGGATCACGCCGACGATCTTGCTGCTGCTCGCTTTCCTTTTGGGTTGCATCAACGCCCTCGACATGCCGGCGCGCCAAGCCCTGGTCGTGCATCTGGTGGAAGATCGGGCGCAGTTGCCCAACGCCATCGCCCTCAGTTCTTTCATCATGAACGCCACCCGCTTCGTCGGGCCGGCCTTGGCCGGCTTCGTCATCGCCTTGGTGGGCGAGGTGGCCTGCTTCCTGGTCAACGCCATTTCCTATCTGGCCGTGTTGCTCGCCTTGTCGGTCCTGCATGTCCGGCCTACCGGCGACAATTCCAAATCGGCCTTGCATGCCCTGCGCGACGGGCTGCGTTATACCTTCAATCACGCTGACATTTACCTGTTCCTGGTGCTGGTGGCGGCCGTCAGCTTTTTGGTCACGCCCTATGTGGTGATGATGCCGCTCTACGCCAAGACCATCTTTCATGGCGATGCCAGCACCTTCGGTTTGTTGGTGAGCAGTGCCGGGGCGGGTTCCCTCCTGGCCAGCCTCTTCCTGGCGACGCGCACCTCCATCGCCGGTCTGGCGGGCAAGGTGTCGCTCGCCACCACCACGGCGGGCGTGGCCCTGGCCTTGTTCGCCCTCAACAGCCAACAGGCCCTGGCTTATCCGATCCTGATGGTGCTGGGTTTCGCCGTGGTCTTGGTCGCCGCCGGCAGCAATACCTTGCTGCAGAGCTGGGTGCGCGACGACATGCGCGGCCGGGTCATGGCCACCTTCTCGATGGCCTTCCTCGGCATCGCGCCGCTGGGTAGCTTGGTCGTGGGCAGCTTGGCGCACGGCATCGGTGTGCGACCGACCTTGTTGCTCTGTGGGGTGCTGACGATCGCGGTCGGCTTGCTCCACGGCTGGCGCTTGCGTTCGCGAGAGACCTTGGGGGCCGACTAGGCATGCGTCGGGTTGTTACCCAGCCGCCGGCCGTTGTCGGGTTTGCTACAGGCCTTGGATGGCGCAATGCCATGAAATAAAAGCCGATTTCTTATGGCACGGGGTTTGCGAAGGTGACAGCACCTTCGTCAACTTCGGATGCTCGCCATGGCCGAGATCATCAAGCGCAACAAGGCAAGA
>JAJZTV010000147.1 GCA_021847385.1 Pseudomonadota bacterium
TCGCTTCTCGAACTTACCGTCTCGGTGGCATCTATCCCGAAGGAATCAATGCCAGTATTGGCAGGCGATTTCCACCTCGCGGCTTCCGTCCCCGCTGACAAAGGGTCGCCAGCCGGCACGCGAGTCTCCTCGACCACCGGCTGGAATGACGCCTTTAGGGGCCTTGCGGGCCCCTCCTTCTGAAACCTGAAAACGGTTTGCATGCCCTCCGCTGCACTGCCTTCGTCGGTGGGGCCAAGCTCGGCATCGCCGCCGATCGCCGAGCGCCTCAGCCAGCCGCCGCCGAGCGGGCGCTGTGCATCGAGGATGGTGTCCTGCAAGATGGCCATCTCAATCCGCCATGCCGCGGGCGCGGTCGATCAGGTGCAGGTAGCGCTGTCGGCGCGTACGCGGCAGCGCGAGGATTTCCGCTTCACCCCAGTGGTAGTGGGCGGCAATCTGGTGCACCTCCTGCAATAACGCTTCACTGCTGTGCGACAAGGCGCGGTAGGGGTTCAAGTCCACCTGGTTTTCGGCACCGCATTCCGGGCAATGGGCCTGCACCTGCACGACGACGCCAGGGGATACCGCTTCCAATTCGGCCTCGATGGCGGCGATTGCCTGTGCGTCGAGTTCGTCGACGGCGACGGGCTGTTGGGCCAATTGCCGCAGCAGCCAAGATTGGGCCTCGGCAACCGGCAGGCTGGCCAGGGCCTCCTGGTCGGCTCCGGTCGGCAGGCGGAAGGCCAGGTCCTGCCCGGCCACTGCGACATGGACCCTCGGATACGCCGCACTGGCCTCTTGCACCGGCAGCTCGGCATAGTCGAGATGGAAATCGAACTGCGCAGCGCAAGCGCGACAGGCCACCTGGAACCAGCCGTCGGTATGGCCCAGGTGTCGTTCCAATTCGCGCATCAGGAATTGGCGGTCGGCCACGCAAAGCTGCGCCACGCGTTGCGGCGTGGCCGGCGCGCCGCCTAAGTGGCCCAAGACCGTGGTCAAGGCCAGCGTGACGGCGCGCGGTGTATTGCCGGCCGTCTCGCCGGCCTCGGCCAAGGCGAGTTCGAGCGTGCCGGAAAGCGGGCGGAACGCGCAGTCGCGCCGCCTGATGCCGTCTTCCACCAGGCCGCCGGGCAGTTGCATGTCGGCTCCGCTCAGGACTCGGTCGGTTCGCTGACCGCGCCGTCGCGCTGCCAACCCTCGTGCTGCAAGGTAAGGGTCTGGATGCCCACCGCGTTCATCGCGCCGGCGTCCATCTCCGGCAAGGCCTGGTATTCCGAAACCCAGGCGCGAAAGACCTTGTAGGAGATCGCCACCTGGCCTTGCAGGTTGAGCACGTTGATCACGATGTCCTTGCGGAAGTTTTTCAGCGACATGGCGGCGTCACCCTCGATGTTGTTCACCAGGTTGGCCCAGTCTTCGAATATCGGATCGTGCGACAAGCCTTGTTCCAGCGTGATCGGCTCGTAGCTGGTGCCGCCGGGCAGGATGCGCTCGCGGCTGGGGTCGCCGCCGGTGCGCCATTTGATCGCCTCGGTCTTGCGTTTCAGGGCACCCATTTTCTTCAATCCGGCAACGGGCTTGCCGTCGATCAGGATCTGGAATTTGAAGGTGCGGTAGGGGTCGTGTCGGTGGGTGTTGACCGAGAACATGGGGGCTGCCATTTGCTATCTCCTCGCTGAATCGTATGAAAGCCGGCCCCTCAGGACTGGCCAGCCTTTTGCTGGATACGCACGATGACGAATTCGGCCGGTTTCAACGGCGCGAAGCCGACGATGGCGATGACCATGCCGCGGTCGATGTCGTCCTGGGTCATGGTGTCGCCCAGGCCGCAGCGTACGAAATAGGCGTCCGACGCCTTTTGCCCCTGGAACGCACCGGCCCGGAACAGGCCATCCATGAACGCGCCGATATTGGCCCGCAGCGACGACCACAAGCGGTGGTCGTTCGGTTCGAACACCGCCCATTGGATGCCGTTGAAGATGCTGCTCTCGATGTAAATCGCGGTGCGCCTGACCGGCACGTAGCGCCATTCCGGATTGGCCTTGGTCGACAGGGTGCGGGTGCCCCAGACCACGGCGCCATAGCTCGGCAGTTTGCGCAGGCAGTTGACGCCCTCGGGGTTGAGCTGATCCTGGTCGCCGTCTTCCACCGTGTACTCCAAGGCGGAGACGCCGCGCACCGTGGCCTCGACGCCGGCCGGCGCCTTCCACACGCCGCGGGTGCCGTCGGTGCGCGCCCAGATGCCGGCGGCGAAGGCCGACGGCGCGACGGTCAGCGTGGTGGCGGCGTTGGGGTTGGTGTCGCGATCGTAGAATGGATTGGCGACCTTGACCCAAGGGTAGTAGAGCGCGGTGTAGGTGGAGGTGGGCAGGCTCAGGCCCGATACCGCAGAGGCGTCGGTAAGTTCCACGCCGGGCGGCGGGTCGACCAGCAGCATGCGGCTTTTCATTTCCTCGCAGTGGCCATAGGCGGCGTCGATGATGGTGTTGCCGGTGCCGTCGGACGGCATGTATTGCCCCGGCAGCAGCACGATGTTGACGTCGCGCACCTTTTTCAGCTTGGCGAAAAAATCGGTGTAGTCGTCGAGGCCGGGGCTGTCGCCATCGTCGCCGCCGGTCAATGCCTCCAGGTCGGCCATGAGCTTGGGTGCGACATCGTAAGTGCCGTGGGTTTCGGTGCCGCCGGCACTGACGCCCAGATTGAGCCGGGTTGCCAGCGTGCCGGGCCGGACCACAACCGAAGAGCGGGCGCTCTGGCTGCCGGAGGTCAGGGTGATCTTGCCGTCGGTGTAGCTGCAGGTGAAACCGGCATACTCGTCGCCCAGGGCGAGGACCAACGCCTCGATCTCGTCCGCCACCTCGGTGCCGCTGTCGTAGCTGCCGCCGGGGCCGGGGCCGAGTTCGATCTTCTTGGCGCCGCGGTTGTCGATGTTGAGGGTGAGGCTCATGCCCTCTTCGACCTTCTCGTCTTCCGCCGTCCAGTCCTTGCCGGAGATGTCGCCGCCGACGCTGGTGGCCTTCAGATAATAGGTCGTCGGGTGGCCCTCGATCTCGGTGGGCAGCGCGACGGTGATGTACCGGGAGCCGCCGTTGATCACGGTCAGCGCATAGTTGGCGTCGGAGGTGTCCATCGACAGGTTGCTGAACGATTCCAGCAAGGTGGTTTCGCCGTCTGCCACTTGGCTGACCTCGAGCTTGAAACGGTAGCCGTCGCTGGCGGTCACCTCGACCCGCAGCGCGTTGCCCCATTCGCCGGCGCTGGCGGCGCTGATGTCCAGCACGTTGATCGCGGCGGCGCTGCCGCCCGATCGGCCTTTCATCTTCGCGGCGGGCAGGGTGGCGTTGATGGCGTTCTGGGCCAGACGGGCGACATAGGCATCCTTGCCGCCGTTGAGGAAAAAGTGGAAGGCGGCCAAACCCATCGCGTCGGTTTCGGACTGGATCTCGCCGAAGTTCGCTTTGTAATCGTCCCAGCTGTGCACCAGGGTCGCCTCGCCGATCGGCCCCTCGGTGGTGTAGCCGATCAGCGCGGCCACGGCGGTGGACACGCCCTCGATGGGCTTCGCGCCGCTGGGGATTTCTTCGATGTAGACCCCAGGATGGTAATAAGAAGTGGCCATACGTTTTCCCTCTCCATCTGCGGGCTCGCCGGCGGGATGCCGGCGCCGTCCCTGGTTGCATGCACGCGGCGGCCATGCGCGGCCACCGATGAATTTCCGCGCTAGTTCTTGCTTTCGCGCTGGAGCCGCTGTTCGATGACGGCGTCCTTCCCCGCATACAGCTGGGTGCCGTCCGGCAGGGTCATGCGCGTCACCCTGTCGTGCTGCAGCAATTGATCGAGCGCAGCCTGTACATCCGCATCGGACAGCTCGCCGTCGTACTCCGCCAACCACCAGCGCCGGATGCCCTCGGCGGTATCCCGCGCTTCAGGGTGGAAGCCTAGGAAATGCACGATGCCGGCCACGGCGGCGCGCACCGATCTGTCGCCCATCGTCGACTCCAGAAAGACAGGCCTAGCCATTAGCAGGACTCGTGCCACACGTAGTGGCGTGTCAAATCAAAGGGATGCGTGATCGAAGTGGTTTTGCCTGGTGCGGCGAATACCCAGGGCGAGGGGATCGAGTCATCGAAAGAGATCGAGCGCAGGCGGTATTTGCGAGGTGTGCGGGTGGTGCGTTGCCGCCCCACCCCGGTGGGGCGGGCGGCGAATGCCATGCCGTTATTGGGTGCCGTGCGATGACACGCCGTGTTTTTTCAAAAGGCGGCGCAAGTTGCTGCGCTCTTTGCCCGATATGCGCGCGGCCTGGGAAATATTGCCGGCGCAATCCCGCATCAACTGGAGGAGGTAGCGCCGCTCGAACTCGGCAATCACGGTTTCTTTGGCCTGGCGAAAGCCGACGCCTTGGGGCATGGCGAGGCCATCGGATTCGACCGGGCTGTCGGCAGGCATCATCTGCGCTTCGTCGAGCAGTGCCGACGCGGTGAATTCCAGGGTGCCGCCTTCGTTCAGCAGGAATTGACGGTGGATGAAGTTTTCCAATTCCCGCACGTTGCCGGGCCAGGCGTGGTTCGTCAGCGCCTTGAGCGCAGCTGGGCTCAAGGGTTTCTCGGGCATGCTGTATTGGCGCGCGAATTTGCCGATGAAATGGCGCGCCAGCACGGGGATGTCGCTCGGCCGCTGGCGCAAGCTGGGCAAGTTCACGCTCAGCACGCTCAGGCGGTAGTACAGGTCCTGCCGTAGTTCGCCGGTGCGCACCATCGCGGCCAAGTTGCGGTTGCTGGCCGCGATGATGCGGAAACGGCCCTGCACCAGCTTTGTGCTGCCCAGCGGGCGGTAGGCATGGTCCTGCAGCACCCTGAGCAGGATGGCTTGCATGCGCGGCGACAGGCATTCGATCTCGTCGAGGAACAGGGTGCCGCCTTCGGCGGTGGCCAGAATGCCGGACCGGCTTTCCTGCGCGCCGGTGTAGGCACCCTTCGCATGGCCGAAGAACTCGTTCTCGCAGAGTTCGTCCGGAATGGCACCGCAATGCACGGGCACGAACGGGCCTTGTTCGCCCGGCCCCAGATAGTGGATCGCCCGGGCCACCAGCTCCTTGCCGGTGCCGGTCTCGCCCTGGATCAGCACGGTGGCGCCATATTTGGCAAGGCGGCGGATGGTGTGCAGGGCCTCGCGGAATTTCGCATCCTGCCCGATCAGGTGCGGGGAAAAATGTTCGTCCGCCGCGATATTCCCGGTTCGACGCGCAATGCGGGCCCGGCTGTCGGTACCGATGGCTAAAGCGTTGTTCGTATGGCCACCCATGGCGCCATCCGAGGCATCGAATATTGGCACGGCGATTCTCCCGTTGTATTCGGCCTCGTTGTTTGGCTGGGCATGTCGCTTCCCCCGAGGCCTGTCCTGTGCGGATTGTTTTGATTACAGCATACAGGATAGAAATTGCTGCTGTCATTCGCCTGTCTGTGACATGGCTGTTACCGCATAGGCTGCAAGCGGGCGCCGAAAATAAAAAAGCCCCGCATGATGCGGGGCTTTTTCTTGGGCAGGCCGGTCGGGACCGAACGGCAGCGAGG
>JAJZTV010000148.1 GCA_021847385.1 Pseudomonadota bacterium
CATCGACGACGACCGTTCCATCCGCTGGGTGTTCGATAAGGCACTCAAACGCGAAAACCTGCCGCACCGCATCTTCGACAGCGCGGAAGACGCCATGCGCGCGATCGAACAGGAGATGCCGGGCGCGGTACTGACCGACATCCGCATGGAAGGCATCAGCGGCATCGAGTTCATGGAAAGCCTGAAAGCCCGCTATCCCAAGCTGCCCGTCATCGTCATGACGGCCTATGCCGATCTCGACTCCGCGGTCTCCGCCTTCCAGGGCGGCGCGTTCGAATACCTGCCCAAGCCGTTCGATATTAACCATGCCTTGGAACTGATTCATCGCGCGCTGGACGAAACGGCGCGTAGCGAAGAGGGGGCGGGCGAGGCCATGCTCAGCGGCCAGGCCATGCTCGGCCAGGCCCCGGCCATGCAAGACGTGTTCCGCGCCATCGGCCGCCTGTCGCAATCGCATGCCACCGTGCTCATCACCGGCGAAACCGGCACCGGCAAGGAATTGGTCGCGCGCGCGCTGCACCGCCACAGCCCGCGCAAGGACAAACCGTTCATCGCATTGAACACCGCGGCGATTCCGAAGGATCTGTTGGAATCGGAACTGTTCGGCCATGAACGCGGCGCCTTTACCGGCGCCACCGGCTCGCGCCGCGGCCGCTTCGAACAGGCCGATGGCGGCAGCCTGTTCCTCGATGAGATTGGCGACATGCCGCCCGACCTGCAAACCCGGCTATTGCGCGTGTTGGCCGATGGCGAGTTCTATCGCGTCGGCGGCCACCAGCCGGTGCGGGCCAACGTCCGGGTCATCGCGGCCACCCACCAAAACCTGGAAGATCGAGTCAAGCAGGGCCTGTTCCGCGAAGACTTGTTCCATCGGCTCAATGTCATTCGCATCAAGCTGCCGCCGCTGCGCGAACGGCGCGAGGACATTCCGCTGCTGATCCGCCATTTTCTGCAAAAGAGCGCACAAGACCTGGGCGTCGAGGTCAAGCAGATCAGCGACGAGGCGATCAAGCAGATGACCGCCATGCCCTACCCCGGCAACGTCCGGCAATTGGAGAACCTCTGCCACTGGCTGACCGTGATGGCGCCGGGCCAAGTGATCGAACCCAAGGATTTGCCGCCGGAATCGCTCGAGGCACCGGTGCACGCCGCGCTCGACTGGGCCGAGGCCCTGGGCCGTACTGCCCAGGCCCGTTTGAGCCGCGGCGAAGCCGGCATCATCGCCGACCTCACCGCCGAGTTCGAGCGCACCTTGATTCGCGTTGCGCTCAACCACACCGGCGGCCGCCGCATCGAAGCCGCCCACCTGCTCGGCCTGGGCCGCAACACCCTGACCCGCAAGATTCAGGAATTGGGTATGGAAAACGGTGGCGGCGATTAACAAACGACTTTCGAAGTCAGCCGACGGCCCCCGTATTTAAGTCGCGGGTAGCTTTGAAGTCCAATCCCGAAAGGAGGAGATTCGCTTGATTAACTTGTCCGGGAAACACGGGTTAGCTCAGTCTGACCCCATTTATTTTTGGGGTGTGGCGGTGAGGCTGACCGTGGGCGGGATGTCGACCGTGGCGGTCAGGCGGTAGCTTCCGGGTGGGGGATTGCAAATCAATTCGAGCCGGGCTTCTTTTGGCCCGCTTCAAATCTTCGCCTTGCAATTCGGTATAAAAACGGCAGAGATAAAGCTACCGCCACTAGAAGGAGCATGCTGACAACTATGCTAATCAATTTTGGCTGATCAAAATTTGTGATCCAAATAAATGCGGGAACAAGCACCAGTGCCCATGTGGAAATTCCTAAATAAATGTTTTTATATCTTGCTAGCTCGATAAATCCAACAAGCCCCCCCAAGCAAACAATGAGTATTGGCATCAGTATGGGATATTGTTGAAAAGTTTCTGCTAGAAACATTATTCATCTCCTGTTACTGCTTCACAGGCTGTCAGTTAGATTTAGCAGCCGCATGCGTTTGCAGCCATAACATCTGCGGTGGTAGCAAAGGCACCCGCACCTGTTGCCACAGCACTAACTGCTCCCGCACCTATTGCGGCTGCTGTTTTATTGATTACTGCAACACCAACTCCAATCGCACCTTTTGTGCCCACTGAAATGGCTGTGGAACTCCATGCCTGTTTTACATACGGGCTACCCGGTACATAGCTGAGAACACTAAAGGACGGAACGAGTGTGTCTGAGACAAAATCACCATAGTTTTGATGTAACCACACTTTCTTGCAGGCAGTGCAGTCCCTTTGGCAGGTGGCTGCTTTTGAATTGTTTGTTGAAGAGGTTAGGCCATAACCGGCTGGTACACCACCATACCCCATCAACCCTTGCGGGTCAGTCAGCGAAACCGGATTTCCATTCACATACACATAGGTATTCAATCCGCCGTTTAACCCAATCGGATCCCCTTGCCCATACCTCCCCACCTCCGGCAGATAGTTATCCCTGAAGTAGTTGTAGTGAGCCCCCGTCTCCTGATCGAAGTACTGCCCCGGGAACCTCAGGTTCAGCGTGAACTTGATTTTGTCCCCATCCGGGTCCTCGTCCGGCGCAGTGGCACCGAACGGCTCGCCCAGCGGATCGTTCTGCCAGATGGTCTTGTTCTTGTCGTCGGTCACGATGCGCGGCGTGCCCAGATGGTCGGGGTGGATGTAGAACACCCCCTTCATCTGCGCCAGCACCGTTACGCTGAGCGGCGGCGTGACGCTGACGCCACCCTTGTTGTCGGTGGCCTGGGCGGTGACCGTGTAAGTGCCGACCGGCACGTCGCTCCAGATGTAGGCATAGGGCGCCTGGGTTACGGTACCGAGCAAGGTGCCGTCCTGATAGAACGCCACCTTCACCACCCTGCCATCCGCATCGCTCGCGTCAGCGGCGAGCTTGACCGAGGCCGGCGCGACGAAGGGTTGGTCGGCTTGCGGCGCGGTCAGGGTGATCTTGGGCAGTTGGTTGGGCACCACTGTCACCGCTATCGGCACTGAGGTGGTCTGCAGGCCCAGGTTGTCGGTGGCCTGGGCGGTAAGGCTGTAGTTGCCCGGCGGCACCTTGTCCCAGGCGAAGGCATAGGGCGCTTGGGTTGCGCTGCCGAGCAAGGTGTCGCCTTGGTAGAACGCCACCTTGGCGATGCTGCCGTCGGCGTCAACAGCATCGGCCGCGAGGCTCAAGGTGGCCGGCGCGATCAGGTCGTCCACCGGCGTGGCGGCCAGGCTGACCGTGGGCGGGATGTCGACCGTGGCGGTCACCACCGCCGATACCGTGGCGGCGCCCCGGTCGTCGGTCGCTTTGGCGCTCAGGCTATAGACCCCCGGCGCGGCGTTGGCCAAAGTGAAGCTGTATGGCGCCTGGCTCGTGCTGCCGAGTAGCGTGGTGCCTTGGTAGAACTCCACCTTGGCGATGCTGCCGTCGCTGTCGCTGGCCTGGGCGATGAGCACCAGGTCGGTGGGCGCGGCCAGCACCGCCTGGTCGGCCGGCGCGGTGAGCGCCACCGTGGGCGGCGCGTTGACGATGATGGCCACCGCGGCCGAGGCGGTGCTGGCGCCGTGGTTGTCGGTGGCGACGGCGCTGAGGCGGTAGGTTCCGGCCGGGGCATCGGCCCAGGTGACGGCATAGGGCGCTTGGGTGGCGCTGCCGAGCAGCGTGCTGCCCTGATAGAACGCCACTTGCGCGATCTGGCCGTCGCTGTCGGCGGCGTCGGCGGACAGGGTGATGCTGGCCGGCGCGGTGACCACGGTATCGGCGGCCGGCGCGGTGACGGCGACGCTGGGCGGCGCGTTGAGGATGATGTCCACCGGTGCCGAGAGGGCCTCGTGCTCGGGGTTGAGCTTGTATGCCTGCTCTCGTTTGTCGTCGTTGTCTTTGTCGTCTTTGCTGTCCTTGTCCTCCTTGTCGCCTTTGCCTTCCAGTTTCCGCCGGTCGTCTTCCTCCAGCTTGTTGTTGGAGGCGATGGCGCTGAGGCGGTAGCTGCCGGCCGGCACTTGGCGCCAGGCGAGGCTGAACGGCGCCTCGGTGACGAGGCCGATCAGGGTGTTGCCCTGGAAGTAGGCCACCCAGCGGATGGGTTTGTTTTTCTGGTTGGATTGGGCGTCGACGGTCAGCGCGATGTCGGCCGGCGCGGTGACGACGCTGCCGGTCAGCGGGCTGGTGATGGCGACGGTGACCTTGGGCTTTTTGTCGTCGTCGCTGTCCTGGTCTTTCCCGGTTTCCTTCGGCGGCTCGGTTTGCTGGCTTGGGGTCTCGGCCTTGGCCGCGTAGGCGGCATGGGGCAGCAGCGTGAAGGCGGCGACGAGCAGGCCAGCAAACAGCGTTTGCACGGGAGCGGCGGCTTGGGTCATGTTGTTCTCCCTTGTTCTTATTGGACGACGGCCAGCGGCAGGTCGCCCAGCCAGATGTAGTCGCGGAAGCGGCTGCCGTCGGCGGCGGATTCGGCGAGCAGGCGGCCTTGCAGGTCGTAGTGGAACACGGTGTCCGCGTCGGCGTTCTGTTTACGCACCCGCTGGCCCAGCGCGTTCACTTCGTAGCCTGTGCTGGCGGCGGCCAGGATCGCGCGGGTCAGCCGGCCTCGGCTGTCGTAGCCGAATTGCCGCTGGCCGTCGCCGGTGAGGCTGCCGTCGGCGTCGTAGCGGTAGGTCTTGCTCGTGGTGCCGGTGGCGGAGAGCAGGCGGTTGCTGACGGGGTCGATGGCGTAATTGTTGGTCACGTTGCCGCGCGTGTCCTGGCTGCGGTTGCCGTTGGCGTCGTAGCCGTAGCCCAGCGTGGCGCCGGGCAGCGCCGCGCCGGTCAGCCGGTCGAGGGTGTCGTAACTGTAAGTGGCGCTGGCTGCCGCGTTGCCGGTATCGGTCAGCGCGGTGATGCGCGAGGCGGCGTCGAGCGTGAGCTGCCAGGTGTCGCCGCCCAGGGTGACGCTGTCGATCCGGCCCTGGCTGTCGAAGTGGCGGCTGAGCGCGGCGCCGGCGCCGTTGGTGTAGCCGGCCACGCCGCCGAAGGGCTGGTAGCGGATGGCGCTCGCCAGCACCTTGGTCTGGCCGTTGTCGGTGAGCCGTACCTCACTGACGCGGCCGGCGGCATCGAAGCCGTAATCGATGTGGCGGCCCGAGGGGTAGTCGATGCCGGCCAGCCGGCCCTGCGCATAGCGGTAGCCGATGGCGTAATCGACGCCGGCCACGGTGCGGCTGTCGCCGGTGACGCGGCCTTGGGCGTCGTAGGCATAGCGGATGGCGCGGGCGAGCGTGCCGTCCGCCGCGCGTTCCTCGATGCGGGCCAGCCGGCCGATGCCGTTGCTGCCCTGGTCGTAGGCATAGCTCGTGCGGCTGCCGTCGGCATAGGCGATCTGGGTCAAGCGGTTGAGGGCGTCGTAGCGGTAGCTCGTGGTCTGGCCCAGGGCCGAGGTGCGGCTGACCAGGTTGCCGGCGCTGTCGTAGGCGCTCTGGGTGATGCCACTGTCGGGCGAGGCCAGCCGGGTCACGTTGCCCAGGCCGTCCAGGGTCATCGTGGTGACGAGCCCGCGCGGGTCGGTCGCCAATATCAGCCTGGGT
>JAJZTV010000149.1 GCA_021847385.1 Pseudomonadota bacterium
AGAAGCTCGTGCAATACATGCTGGAAAACCTGGGGATCGAGGTCGAGTTGGCCAACAACGGCAAGGAGGCCTACGCGAAGCTTCAAAGCGGCCGGATCGATCTCGTTTTGATGGACTGCCAAATGCCGGAATGGGATGGCATGACCGCAACCCGAGCGATCCGGACCTGGGAAACGGAACAGAATCGCCACCAGGTGCCGATCATCGCACTCACCGCCAACGCGATGGAAGGCTTCGAGCAGGCCTGCCGTGCCGCCGGCATGAGCGACTATGTCACCAAGCCCATCCTGGACAGCGCACTCGCCAACATCATCACGCGCTGGCTGCCGGACAAGGTCGACGAGATCGATGAGGCCCAGTCGGACAATACCGAAACGGCGGACGGCAGCGAACTGCTGTTCGATCTGGCGAAACTGCGGCGCACCTGCCAAGACCAGACCGACAAGATTCGCGAAATGCTGACGGTCTTCGTCGACAGTACCGCCACTTCGGTGGAAATCCTGCAACTGGCCCTGATCGGACGCGACCCCAGCCGATTCACACGCGAAGCCCACCAGCTCAAAGGCGCCGCCGCCTTCACCGGCGCCCATGAATTGCTGCCGCTGGCTGTGCAATTGGAGGATCTGGCCAAGCACGCGGACTGGGACACGGCCGCTAACCGGCTCAAGGAATTGGAACAAGCCTTCGAGCGCATAAAACGGCAGATCGAGCAAATCGAAGCGGGTTCTTTGCAACACTCGGCCTAAATTCGGGCGCAAAACCTGGCCGACGGGCGACCTGCGGTCGAAATCGGCCGGCCGGCCGGTTAAAATCGAGTCCTCGCTTCACCATTTTCCAGAACTGCGTTTCATGCTCGACATACAACTCTTCCGCAAAGACCTCGCTGCCGTGGCCCAGCGCCTGGCTACCCGCAATTTCCAGTTGGATACCGCTCGCTTCGAAGCCTTGGAGGCCGAACGCAAGGACATCCAAACCCGCACGCAAGAACTGCAAGCCAAACGCAACGCCCTGTCCAAGCAGATCGGGGCAGCGAAAGGCAAGGGCGAGGATGTCTCCGCCCTGATGGCCGAGGTCGGCGGCCTGGGCGATACGCTCAAGGCCATGGAAGAGCGGCTCGACGGCATTCAAGGCGAACTCAACGACTTGCTGGCCGCCATTCCCAACCTGCCGCAAGCCGACGTGCCGCTGGGGGCCGATGCCGAGGCCAACAAGGAAGTGCGCCGGGTCGGCACGCCGCGCCAATTCGACTTTACGCCCAAAGATCATGTCGATCTGGGCGAGGGCCTGGAACTGCTCGATCTCGCCACCGCAGCCAAGATCGCCAGCAGCCGCTTCGCCTTGATGCGCGGTCCGCTGGCCCGCCTGCATCGGGCCTTGGCGCAATTCATGCTCGACACCCACATTCAAGAGCACGGCTACGAAGAGGTCTACGTGCCCTATCTGGTCAATGCCGACTCGCTGCGCGGCACCGGCCAACTGCCGAAATTCGAGGAAGACCTGTTCAAGCTCGACAATGGCCTGTATTTGATCCCGACCGCCGAGGTGCCGGTGACCAATATCGTGCGCGACGAGATCATCCCGGCCGAAAACCTGCCGATCAAACTGGTCTGCCACACGCCCTGCTTCCGCTCCGAAGCCGGCTCCTATGGCCGCGACACCCGCGGCATGATCCGCCAGCACCAATTCGACAAGGTCGAGTTGGTGCAACTGGCACGGCCGGAAGAATCCAACGCCGCGCTGGAAGAACTGACTGGCCACGCCGAGATCATCCTGCAGAAACTCGGCCTGCCCTATCGGGTGATGCTGCTGTGCACCGGCGACATGGGTTTTGCGTCGAGCAAGACCTACGACCTGGAGGTCTGGCTACCGGCACAGAACACCTACCGCGAGATCTCTTCCTGCTCGAACTTCGAGTCCTTCCAGGCCCGCCGCATGCAGGCCCGGTTCCGCGCCGACAAGGGCAAGCCCGAGCTGCTGCATACCGTCAACGGTTCCGGCCTCGCCGTCGGCCGCACCCTGGTTGCGATACTGGAGAATTACCAGAACGCCGACGGCAGCGTGACCATCCCCGAGGCGCTGCGCCCGTATATGGGCGGCATGGAACGACTCGCTGCGGAGTAAGCGCTAGTTGAGGGCGAGCCGCGTCTTATAGGCCGGCTCGTACTTCACCAGGATGTCGTAATAGATACGCACGTTCTCGACCAGGGTTCGCGCCTCGCCACCCCGCGCATAGCCGAAACGCAGCTGCTCTTGATAGGCCGGCTGTGCCAGCAAGGGCAATATGTCCTTCACGTCCTTCCAGGCATCCGGATTCTTGCCCAGCGTTTGCGCCAGACGGCGCGCATCCTCCAGATGGGCAGACCCGATGTTATAGGCCGCCAGCGCCAACCAAGTGCGATCGGGCTCGGCGATTCGATCCGGCAACGACTCTTTCAGCATCACCACATAACGCGCGCCGGCCAGGATGCTTTCCAAAGGATCCAAACGATTCTTCACGCCGAGGCGGTCGGCCGTCTCGCCCGTCAGCATCATCATGCCGCGCACGCCGGTCGGCGAGGTCGCACTCGGGTTCCATTGCGACTCCTGATAGGCCAGGGCGGCAAGGAAACGCCAATCGAGTCCGCTGGCGATCTCGGCCTGATAGAACGGACGCTTATATTTGCTCAGTAGACTGGTTCGCCGTTCCAATACGCCGCGCACATCGGCCTCGGCCAAACGCTCGATATGGCCGAAATAGCGTTCCTGCAATTGCTTGAGTTCGCCGCTTTTTTTGGCCGCGCCGAAAAAGCGGTCGAGCCTTTCCATAAAACTCTGCTGCGTCTGCTTGGGCATGACCCAGACGATCTGGCGCGGCTTGCCCAGATCCATGGCCACCTCGATATCGGGATAAAAATGCCGGGCGATGCTGTACACGGTCGAGTCGGCCACCGTGCAATCCGACAAGCCGCTTTGCACGCGTTCCAGCAAATCCTCCTCGCCGGTCGTTTCGATCTCCGACCATTTCAGGCTCGGATGCCGCAGTTTCACCCACCACAAGGCATCGATATGGCTACTACCGGCCACCACTTCGATCCGCTTGCCCACCAAATCCTTGATCTTTTCCGGCGCATCCTTGCCGGACCGGCAAATCACCTGCTCCTTGACCTCGGCATAGGCCGGCCCCAGCGCAAAGCGAAGGTCACGGGCCTGCGTCGCGGACAAGCCCGCGGCGGCAAGATGTACGCTCCCTTCGTCGACACGGCGAAATAACTCATCGAGATTGGGCACCACTTCGAAGCGAACCTTCCAGCCATTCTCTTCAGCGAAGCGGGTCACCAAATCGTATTCGAAACCGGCCGGTGCGCCGGCGGGGTTGATGTAGTAAGTACCCGGACTGGTACGCGTCGCCACCACCAAGGTGCCGGCCTGTTCAGGCGGCGCGAGCGGCGCGGGGCCGCAGCTCGCCAGCAGCCATGCAAGCGACAACAGGCCAAGCACGCGCAAGAAGAGAAATAAACGGCTTTTCTGGCTCACTCCAGGGCTCACGACAGCAGGGCGTTTACTTTGAATCAAATCGGCAGCAATAGCTGCGCCGGGTAAAGCTGAATTATAGGCGGAACGCAGGCCCCCGATTTTGCCTTGATTTATTGCGGTTTGAGATAGATCCCCGGCTTCATTGGCAGACTGGCGAAACACGCTTGGTATAGCGGCGTGGCCCGCAGCTTGGGTCCAACGTCGATCGACTCCAATTGCAACTCGATCTTCTTGCCCTCTAACTGGCCTTCGCAAGATTCGTAAAAAATATCGCCCGAGGCATCGAATTGACGGAAAACATGCAACTGTCCGGGGTAACTATGCAAGTTGATAAAGGTACGGGTCGGTAATTTCAGCTCCCACGGCAACATGATCGCCGCATAATCGCGCACCACCCGGCCGGCTTCATCATAGATATTGACCTCGACCTCATAGACGGCCTCGGGCGAATCCGGGGCACGGCGCACATGGCTGATCAAACGCCCGCTGGCTTGATCGTAATAATAAAAATCCTGAAAGAAGAAACCCTTCGCCGCCTCACCGGGGAAAGGCTGCGCTTCGCTCTTTTCGAGCCGGACCGGCCTGGCTGTGGTCAGCCTTTCATGCAAAGCGATCAACTCGTCGCGAAAATTCGTCCAAGTCTTATCCGCCTGCGCCCCTTGAGCCCAAAACAGGCATGAAACGGCCAGCAGCCTTAGCCAGTTAGCGATTCGACGTACCCGCATCTGCCCTTCCTCTCGCAATCAGGATTTATTTGACTTCCAAGCGTTCGGACCAATTGCCCTCGGGCAGGAACTCCGCCTGCCGGCGCAGGGCCTTGGCCTGCGCCACATCCCCCATCGCCTCGACGATCAAGGCCTTCATCAGCAACGACCCCCGATGCCCGGCATCGAGCGCCAACCCCGCCTCGACCGCCGCCAAGGCCCGGGGATTATCGCCCATCATGAAATGGGCCATCGCCAGATTGTGATAAGCCTTCTGATAGCTCGGGTCCAAACGAATGCACGTACTGAAATGATATGCGGCACGTCGCACCTCTCCGCGCCTGGCCAACACCACACCCAGATCGTCATGCGCCTCGGCATTGGCCGGGTCCAGCTCCACGGCCCGCTTGAGATCCCGCTCCGCAGCCTCGAACTTGCCCAGCCAGATATAACGCACACCGCGCTTGGTATAGGCAGCCGAGCTATCGGGCCGCCGCCGGATGAATTCATCCAGATCGGCAATGCCCTCTTCGATTCGACCGGCACGCCCAAGCGCCAGGCCGCGCTGGTAAAAGGCCTCATCGAGCCGGGGCTCGAGCTGGAGCGCACGGTTGAAATCGGCAATGGCGCGATCGAAGTCCTGTTGCGCGAAGTAGAGCACACCCCGTTGGAGATAAAGACGCGGATCCTGGGGCCGCTGGCGAAGCAAACGATCGTATTGCCCGATCTCGGCCTGGGCCTGATCGCGCGTCGTTATCGGCAAGCCCGCCGCCAACACGGGAAAAGCCAGCGATGCGCCAAGTAAAAACACGGCCGCATGACGCCAAACAAGGACACCTTTCATGGAATGCGGCTCCGCAGATCGGCTCCTCCAAATACCGCAAAAACCAGGCACCGCCTCACGCCTACCCCGTATCCCTTCGGAGTTCGGCCGGACGCGGCTTGAACAAGCCGCCTGCGGCCACTATACTGCCGGACTTTTCGTGCTCGGGCTAGGCCAGGTGCGAAACCAGCCATCTAGAAAGCTGGCTCAGTGGGGAAACAGCTTGTGAGGCGAAACCGAACGAGCTGTTGCAGTGAAGGCTCTCGTGCCCTTTAGGGTGGACCTGCAAAGCAGGTTAAGCGCGCGGCCGAAACCAAAGCGCCGGCATCGGCGTGGCTGGTATAGCTGTGATAGGTCATCTGGAGAGGTGGCTGAGTGGTCGAAAGCGCCGGACTCGAAATCCGGTGTACGGTTCTCCGTACCGTGGGTTCGAATCCCACCCTCTC
>JAJZTV010000150.1 GCA_021847385.1 Pseudomonadota bacterium
AGTGCTGCTCTGCCGCCGTGCCATCGAGCCCAAGGTCGGGCTTTGGACCCTGCCCGCCGGTTTCATGGAGAACGGCGAGGCGGCCGATGAGGGTGCCCAGCGCGAGACCCTGGAAGAGGCCGGTGCCCGCGTGGAGATCGTCGATCTCTATAGCCTGATCAGCTTGCCCGATATCGACCAGGTCTATCTGATCTACCTTGCCCAGTTACTCGACCTCGACTTCGCCCCCGGTGAGGAGTCGCTCGAGGTCGCCTTGTTCAGCGAGACCGATATCCCGTGGCAAGACCTTGCCTTTCATACCGTACGCGAAACCCTTGAGCGCTATTTCCTCGACCGCAAGTCGGGACGTTTTCCCCTGTACCGCAAAACCCTGCATCGCCCGCCTCAGCGCTAGCACGCCGCCTCGGCAGCGAGCCCCTTTTGTTTTTTTTCTTGCGCCAGCCGTTTGTTTTCTCTATATTTCAAACTTCATTTGAATACTTGAGGAACCACGCATATGTTCTTCCGCCAACTCCCGACCAAAGAAGCCACCCTGTCCTACCTGTTCGGCTGCGGCAGCTGCCACGTTGCCATCGCGGTCGACCCGGTGCTGGGCGACGAGCAATGGTTCCTCGACGAAGCGGCTAGACAGGACGTGAAGATCACCCATGTGATCGACACCCATGTCCACGCCGACCACTATTCCGGCGGGCGCAAGCTGGCCGAGCTGACCGGCGCCGCCTATTGCCTGCACGAGAGCAATAGCGGCCGGGTGAAATTCCCGTTCGAGGCCCTGAAGGACGGCCAGCGCATCGAGGTCGGCAACGTCTATGTCGACGTGCTGCACACCCCCGGCCACACGCCGGATTCGATCTGCCTGCTGGTCACCGACAAGCGTCGCACCGAGGCCCCGTGGTTCGTGGTCACCGGCGACACCCTGTTCGTCGGCGCCGCCGGCCGGCCCGACCTGGCCGGCAAAGAGACCGAGATGGCCGGCCAGCTCTACGACAGCCTGCACGGCAAGCTGCTCTCCCTGCCCGACGAGGTGGAGATCTACGCCGGCCACGTCGCCGGCAGCGTCTGCGGCGCCGGCATCTCGGGCAAGCCGGCCTCGACCATCGGCTTCGAGAAGCGTTGGAACCCGATGCTGTCCATGAACCGCGCCGATTTCATCGCCGCCCTGACCGCCGAGATCCCGCCGCGCCCGGCCGAGATGGACCGCATGGTCGCTGCCAACCTGGCGGGCTGACGATGACGACGATGAGCCACGACTACCGCTACGGCATCCAGGCCAACCTGGCGCAGTTCTCGCACCAGTTGTTCCAGGTCTTCCTGGTCGGCCTGACCCTGGGCACCCTGCGCACCGTGGTGCCGGCCCTGGCCGAGACCGAGTTCGGCGTGCCCAAGGGCTCGTTCATGCTGTTGATGACCTTCGTCGTCGCCTTCGGTTTCGTCAAGGGCACGCTCAACTTCGTCGCCGGCCGGCTGTCCGAGCGCATTGGCCGCAAGACCGTGCTGCTCTTGGGCTGGGCCTCGGCGCTGCCGATCCCGCTGATGATCCTGTACGCGCCGTCCTGGGGCTGGATCGTCGCCGCGACCGTGTTGCTCGGCGTGAACCAGGGCTTCACCTGGTCGATGACCCAGACCGCCAAGCTCGATCTCACCCGGCCCGACCAGCGCGGGCTGACCATCGGCCTGAACGAGTTCGCCGGCTATGTCGGCGTCGCCGTCGCCGGCATCGTCACCGGCTACATGGCCCACGCCTTCGGCCCGCGCCAGGGTCTGATGATCTTCGGCAGCACCGTGGTCGTCGTCGCCCTCATTCTCACCGCGCTCTGGGTCAAGGAGACCCTGGGCCACGCCAAGGCCGAAGGCGCGCGCCATGCCGCGGGCAAGACCACCGGGCCGACCCCGCGCTACCCCAAGAACATCGCCGACACGCCGACCACTTGGGAGGTGTTCACCCTGATGTCCTGGCGCGACAAGCGCATGTTCGCTATCAGCCAGGCCGGCCTGGTGGAGAAGTTCGTCGATGCGTTGATCTGGGTGTTCTACCCGGTCTTCCTCTACCAGCAAGGCCTGAATCTCGCCGCCATCGGCTGGGTGGTCGGGGTCTACGGCTTCGTCTGGGGCGGTTCGCAATTCTTCACCGGCCGGCTGTCCGACCACATCGGCCGGCAGAAGCCCATCGTCTGGGGCATGTGGCTGTGCGGCCTGGGCGTGGCGCTCACCCTGCTCGGCGACAATGTGAGCTGGTGGATCATGAGCGCGGCGGTGACCGGCTTCGGCATGGCCCTGCTCTACCCCAACCTGTCGGCGGCGGTGGCCGACATCGCCCACCCCAACTGGCGCGGCTCGGCCATCGGCATCTACCGGTTCTGGCGCGACCTGGGCTACGGCATCGGCGCCCTGCTGCTGGGCGGCGTCGCCGCCCTGGGCGGCATCGAGGCGGGTTTCTGGTTCACCGCCGGGGCCATGCTGGTGTCGGGCGCCATCGTCTGGTTCTACGGGGAGGAGACGCACCCGCGCCTGAACCCCGCCGCTTGAGGAGATCGCCATGAAGCTCGGACTCGTCATCAGCTCGAACGATCCGGAAACGGTCTGGAACGCCTTCCGGCTCGGCGTCTTTGCCCTGAAGCAAGGCGACTCGGTCGCCGCCTTCCTGCTCGGCAAGGGCGTCGAGGCCGAGCAACTGCGCGTGGCCAACTTCGGCGTGCCGGACATGATGGGCCAGTTCGCCGCCGCCGGCGGCGCGGTGCTCGCCTGCGGCACCTGCCTCAAGCTGCGCCAGAGCGGCGATGCCGGCGTGTGCTCGGTCTCGACCATGAAAGACCTGTACGAGCTGGTGCGCGACCACGACAAGGTGCTGACCTTCTAAGCGTTTTTCCACCAGAGGCAAGACCATGAAACTCGATGTCCGCGTCATCTCCCAACAGCCGCCGGGCGGCCGCTGCAGCCTGTATGCCGAGTACGCCGAGGCGCTCCGGCAATGCCTCGGCGCCGAGGTCGAGACCGTGTTCAGCGCCGAGCGCTGCGCCCACGGCGCGGGCTTCCCCGCCCTGTGGCTGAACGGCCAGGCCGTGCAACCGGCCGACGGTGTCATCCTGATGCCGGAGGACATCCTGCAAGTCCTTGATGCCATCCCGACCGAGCAGACTGTCCAACTCACCGCGCTGCTGAACGCGGCCCTGGAGGCCATGCTCACACAGGCCGATTCGAACTGCTGACCAAGGAAGCCTCCCATGCATAAATTCACCCTGACCTTGCTTGCCGTCCTTTTGCTGGGCACCCCTCCCGCCGCGCTCGCCGCGGAGTCCCCTGCCGTGGTCAAGGCGATGGAGGAATACCTGGATTTCGCCGAGTATGGCAGCAGCCTGATCTGGCCCGAGCAGATCCCGGCCGAGGACTGGAAGAAGGTCTTCGTGGTCGACGCCCGCGATGCCGAGCAGTTCGCCAAGGAGCACATCCCCGGCGCGCACAACATCGAGTGGCGCCAACTCGTGGCCCGGCGGGGCGAGCTGCCGAAGGACCGCATGGTGGTGGTCTATTGCAACTCGGGCTCGCTCTCGGCCCAAGCCGTGTTCGCCCTGCGCCTGCTCGGCATGGACAACGTGAAGGTCTTGCAGGACGGCCTGGTCGGCTGGAAGGACAAGGGCGGCTTCGACGCCCATAAGCGGGCCACCCGCCCCGCTGGTCACTGAGCCGTGGACGCCGCAGGCTACGAGACCTGGTATGCCACGCCGCGCGGCCGCTGGGTGGCCGAGACGGAATTCGCGCTGCTGCTCGAATTACTCGATCTGCCGCCCGGCGCCAGCGTACTCGACGTCGGCTGCGGCACCGGCCAGTTCACCCGGCGTTTCGCCCAGGCCGGTTATCGCGTGACCGGCATCGACCCCGCCCCTGAACGCATCGCTTACGCCCAGAACCATGCCTATGGCACGGAGGAAGACTATCTCACCGGCGACGGCACGCGACTTCCCTTCCCGGACAAACACTTCGACGCCGTGATTGCCGTCACCTCGCTCTGCTTCGTTAAGGATCAAGCGGCTTTCGTGCGCGAGATGGCGCGAGCCGCACGGCGGCGCATCGTGCTCGGCCTGCTCAACCGGCACAGCCTGTTGTATTGGCAAAAGGGGCGTGGCGGCAGCCAGGGCGGCTATCGCGGCGCCCACTGGCACAGCCTGGGTGAAGCGCGCGCCCTGCTGCGCGGCCTGGCGCTGAACGATAGCAAGCACGGCAGCGCCGTGTTTCTGCCGAACGGTGACGGTTTGGCCCAGGCCGTCGAGCGGGTGTTGCCCGCCCGCCTCCCTTTGGGCGCGTTTCTGGCAATCGCCGCGAAACCGGTTTAGCCGGCGCCCGCTCTCACCCCTAGTCCTCTCCCGCAGTGAGCGGGGCAATACGCCCTTCCCCCTCCGGGGGAAGGGCTGGGGATGAGGGAACACGTGTGTCAGCCGGCCGGGAACAGCAGGCCGTTCAGGCGCTTGACGAAGCCGGCCGGGTCGGCGATCTGGCCGCCGTCGAGCAGCAGGGCCTGGTCGAACAGCACCCGGGCGAGGTCGTCGAAACGCGCCCCGCTCTCGCTCTCCAGTTGCTGCACCAACGGGTGCGCGGGGTTGATCTCCAGGATAGGCTGGGTCTCCGGCGCCTTCTGGCCCATGGCCTTGAGCATGCGCGCCAAGTTGGCGTTCATGTCGTGCTCGTCGGCCACCAGGCAGGCGGCGGAGTCGACCAGGCGGCGGCTCACGCGCACTTCCTTCACGTTGTCCTTCAGCGACTCTTTCAGCTTCTCGGCCAGGGCCTTGGCCTCTTCCACCTTGGCCGGCTCTTCCGGCTTGTCTTCCTCGGCCGCCTTGATCGCATCGAGGTCCACCTCGCCCTTGGCCACCGATTGCAGCGACTTGCCGTCGAATTCGAACAGGTTGGACACCAGCCATTCGTCGACCCGATCTGGCAGCAGCAGCACCTCGATGCCCTTCTTGCGGAAGATCTCCAGATGCGGGCTGGCCTTGGCCGCGGCCAGGGTCTCGGCGGTGAGGTAGTAGATCTTGTCCTGGCCTTCCTTCATCCGGCCGATGTAGTCGGCCAGCGACACGGTCGGCTCGTCGCTCTGGGTGGTGGTAAAGCGTAGGAGCTTGGCGATGCGCTCCTTGTTGGCCGGGTCTTCGCCCACGCCTTCCTTCAGCACCAGGCCGAAGTGTTCCCAGACCTTGGCGTACTTGTCCTGGTCGTTCTCGGCCAGATCGGCCAAGAGGTCGAGCGCCTTCTTCACGCAGCCGGCGCGGATCGCCTCCATGTCGCGGGTCTGCTGCAGGATCTCGCGCGAGACGTTGAGCGGCAGATCGGCCGCGTCGATCACGCCGCGCATGAAGCGCAGGTAGCTCGGCATCAGCCGGCGGGCGTCTTCCATGATGAACACCCGCTTCACGTAGAGCTTGACCCCGGTCTTGGCCTCGCGGTCCCAC
>JAJZTV010000151.1 GCA_021847385.1 Pseudomonadota bacterium
GGCATGACCGGCATCGACCTGAACCGCGCCGGCACCCCGCTGTTGGAGATCGTGTCCGAGCCGGACATGCGTAGCGCGAAGGAGGCGGTGGCCTACGCCAAGGCGCTGCATAATCTGGTGACCTGGATCGGCATCTGCGACGGCAACATGCAGGAAGGCAGCTTCCGGGTCGACGCCAACGTCTCGGTCCGTCCCGTCGGTCAACAGGAATTCGGCACCCGGCGCGAGATCAAGAACCTCAACTCCTTCCGCTTCCTCGAGCAGGCCATCGACTACGAGGTGCGCTGGCAGATCGAGCAGATCGAGGACGGCCACAAGATCCAGCAGGCCACGGTGCTGTTCGACCCGGACACCGGCGAGACCCGGATGATGCGGACCAAGGAAGAGGCGCACGACTACCGCTACTTCCCCGATCCCGATCTGCTGCCGGTCAGACTCGACGACGAGTTGATCGCGCAGATGCAGTCTGAACTGCCCGAGTTGCCGCAGGCCAAGCAGTCGCGCTATCAAGCCGACTGGGGTCTTTCCGCCTACGACGCGGTCACCCTGACCGGCTCGCGCGCGCTGGCCGAATACTTCGAGATGGTGGCGGCCTCCCTCACCCCCAGCCCCCCTCCCGCAGGGAGAGGGGAGCAAGTGAAGCTCGCCGCCAACTGGGTAATGGGCGAGCTGTCCGGCACGCTGAACAAGGAAGGCCTGGACATCGCCGACAGCAAGATCGCCGCGACGAGCCTGGCCGCCCTGCTCGGCCGCATCCAGGACGGCACCCTGTCCGGCAAGCTGGCGAAAGAGGTGTTCGCCGCGATGTGGGCCGGCGAGGGCGAGGCCGACGCGATCATCGAGGCCAAGGGCCTGAAGCAGATGTCGGACTCGGGCGAGATCGAAAAGATCATCGATGAGGTACTGGCCGCGAACCAGAAATCGGTGGAGGAATTCCGTGCTGGCAAGGACAAGGCCTTCAACGCCCTGGTCGGCCAGGTGATGAAGGCCTCCAAGGGCAAGGCCAACCCAGCCCAGGTCAACGAACTGCTGAAGCAGAAACTGGCCGGCTGATCTTTCAGGCCACGCCGTACTGGGCGCGATAACGCTGGATCGCGTCCAGGGTTTCGCGCCACGCCGGCTTGTCGTTCAAATAGGCGGTCAGATCGTCCAGGTTGACGATGCTGATCACCGGCAGGCCATGTTGCTGCTGCACCTCCTGCACCGCCGACAACTCACCCTGGCCGCGCTCCATGCGGTCGAGCGCGATGGCCACGCCGCACGGTGTGGCGCCCGCCGCCCCGATCAACTGCACCGATTCGCGCACCGAGGTGCCGGCCGAGATCACGTCGTCGACGATCAGCAGGCGACCCTGCAGCTTGGCGCCGACGATGTTGCCGCCCTCGCCGTGGTCCTTGGCCTCTTTCCGGTTGAAGCTGAATGGCACGTTGCGGCCCATGCCGGCCATCGCGACGGCGATGGTGGCGACCAGCGGAATGCCCTTGTAGGCCGGGCCGAACAGGCCGTCGAAGGCGACGCCGGAATCGAGGATGGCTTTCGCGTAGAATTCGCCGAGACGCTTCAGCGCCACGCCGTCGTTGAACAGGCCGGCGTTGAAGAAATACGGGCTCAGGCGCCCGGCCTTGGTCTTGAATTCGCCGAACAGCAGCACCTGCTGCGCGATGGCGAATTCGATAAAGTCTTTTTTGTAGTCCTGCATACGGGTACCCGATTTATTGAATAGCATTAACCGCAAAGGACGCAAAGATCACAAAGAAATTCGGCGATTCGGCCTGTGCCCCGATGACCAAGCCAGCCCTTATGGTTTTCTTTGTGTACTTCGCGTCCTTTGCGGTTAAAAGGTAAACAACCATGCGAATTGTAACCGCCAATTTGAACGGCATCCGCTCCGCCGCCCGCAAGGGCTTTTTCGACTGGCTGCCCCGGCAAGACGCCGACGTCATCTGCCTGCAGGAACTCAAGGCCCAGGTCGGCGACATGACCAAGCCTATGCTCAACCCGGAAGGCTATTACGGCTATTTCCATTACGCCGAGAAGAAGGGCTACAGCGGGGTCGGCCTCTACTGCAAACGCCAGCCGGACCAGATCATCGAAGGCTTGGGCATCCCCGACATCGACATGGAGGGCCGCTATATCGAGGCGGTGTTCGGCAACACCTCGGTCGTCTCGGTCTACCTGCCCTCCGGCTCCAGCTCGGAGGAACGCCAGGCGGTGAAGTTCAGTTTCATGGAGCGGTTCTGGCCACACTTGGATAAGCTGAAGCAATCGGGCCGCGAAGTGGTGATCTGCGGCGACTGGAACATCGCCCACAAAGAGATCGACCTGAAGAACTGGAAGGGCAATTTGAAGAATTCCGGCTTCCTGCCCGAGGAGCGGGCCTGGATGACCGGGCTGCTCGACGAACTCGGTTATGTCGACACCTACCGCCGGCTCTACCCCGAGACCGAGGGCGAGGCCTACACCTGGTGGAGCAACCGCGGCCAGGCCTGGGCCAAGAACGTGGGTTGGCGCATCGACTACCAGATCGCGACGCCGGGCATCGGGGCCAAGGCGACCAGCGCCTCGGTGTACAAGGTCGAGCGCTTCAGCGATCACGCGCCGCTGATCGTCGACTTCGCGGCCGAACTCTGATGCCCCAGTCCTTTGCCGCCTTCCACCGCCTCGCCGCCGTGCTCTTTCTCGGCTTCGCCTCGGGCCTGCCGCTGTCGTTGACCGGGCAGGCGATGCAGGCCTGGCTGTCGGTCGATGGCGTCGACATCGCGACCATCGGTTTTCTCGGCCTGGTCGGCGTGCCTTATACCTTCAAGTTCCTCTGGGCGCCGCTGATGGACCGGTTCGAGCCGCCGCTCTTGGGCCGGCGGCGCGGCTGGCTGGTGCTGAGCCAACTCGGCCTGGCCGCCGCGCTATTCTGGATGGCCGGACTCTCGCCGAGCGGCGCGCCCGGCCTGTTCGCGCTGGCCGCGTTGTGTATCGCCTTTCTCTCCGCCTCGCAGGACGTGGTGATCGACGCCTATCGCACCGACGTGCTCGACCCCAACGAGCGCGGCCTGGGCGGGTCGCTGTCGGTGTTCGGCTATCGCCTGGCGATGATCCTGGCCGGCGGCGTCGCCTTGATCTGGGCCGAGCAGTGGGGCAGTTGGGCGCGGGTCTACCAGGTCATGGCCGGCATCATGCTGGCGGCGGCCGGCGTGTCGCTGCTCACCCTGCCCCGCGTGGCCAGTGCCTCCAAGCCCTTGGCCTCCGACCCGAAAAAGGAACTGCTGGGCTTTGCCGCCATGGTCGCCGGCGTGGTGGTCGGCTGGTTTCTCGCCCGCGGCCTGCTCACCCTGCTCGGCCTCGATGCGGCCGATCCGAACAAGTGGATTCAGCTCTTGTTCATCCTGGCCGGCATCGCCGGCGCGCTGCCGCTGGCTTGGTGGGCCGCGCGCCGGGTCGGCTTCGAGACCCTGAATCGCTCGCTCGACAGCTTCTTCAGCCAGCAGAACGCCTGGGCGTTTCTGTTGCTGATCGTGCTGTACAAGCTGGGCGATGCCTTCGCCGGCACCCTGACCACGCCCTTCCTGATCAAGGGCATGTTGTTCAGCCAGGCCGAGGTCGGCATCGTCAACAAGGTGATCGGCATCTGGCTGACCATCTTCGGCGCGCTGGCCGCCGGCGCGGTCATGCTGCGGATCAACCTGTATCAGGCCTTGCTGGCCTTCGGCGTGCTGCAACTGGTGTCCAACCTGGGCTTCTGGCTGCTGGCGGTGTCGGGCAAGGGGGCGTGGGGCAGCTTCATGTTGCCGCCGTTCGACCTGGGCATGGTCGCCTTGGACAAGGCCACCGAGATCGACGGCCTGTTGATGGGGGCGATCGCCTTCGAGAACATCGCCAGCGGCATGGGCACCGCCGCCTTCGTCGCGCTGCTGATGGGCCTGTGCAACCACCGCTACACCGCGACCCACTACGCCCTGCTCTCGGCCCTGGCCGCGGTCGGCCGCATCTATGTCAGCCCGCTGTCCGGCGTGCTGTCGGAGGCCATCGGCTGGCCGCTGTTCTTCCTGTTCTCCACCCTGGCGGCCGTGCCCGGCCTGGCGATGGTCTGGTGGATGCGCAAAACGATTACGGCGTTAGGAACGCATCGCTAGGACGGGCCTATTCCTGGCCGCCCCGATAGCCGCTGCCCTGCCCCGGTCCGTGCGGTACGCGCCCCTGTTCATCGGTAACGCGCTGATTGACCCCGATACCGTCGCCGCCGGTTTCGCTTGCGCCGAATAGCGGCGCCACTGCCAGCAGGATAATCGCCACCAGCGCGACCAGGCCCAGCGCGATACGCCAGTTCATCTGCTCCGGCCTATGGCCCTTGAACAGACCGAGTGCGACGCGCCAATGCAGAATCAGGTGCACGGAGAGGACGGCGAAGAAGGCAACCGAGATCCAGAAGTGGATCGCGCCCCAGCCGTGCCGGCTGAGCGACCAGACCTCGGACCAGCGGCCGCTGCCGGGCGGCAGCAGGTAATGCAACAGGATACCGGTCGTGGTGAGGAAGACGAAACCGACGAAGGCCAAGATATCGATCAGCAGGATCAAGGTGGCGCGATTCATGGCCTCTCCTCTCACATCGTCCAGCGATACGCCTAGAGGCCTTCAAGCCACGGCGGCCGTCGCGCCTTGGTTTCCCTAGAGCCGGCGCACGGGCGCACCGCCGATAGCTTACTGGAAGAAGCCCTTCGACAGCAGTTCCATGGTCAGCACGCGGTAGTCGTGCGCACCGACCGAATCGGCGGCATAGGCGAAGATGTCCATGCCGTGGGCCGGGCTCTCGGCCAGCGCCAGGTCGTCGGCGATCTTGGCCTCGGTCAATTCGTTCGCATAGCGTTGCTTCAAGGTGGCCAGCGCATCGCGGCACTGCGGCTTGTCCTCGGCATAGCGGGTAATCACCATGCGCCGCTCGATCGGCCGGCCCAGCGGTTTTTCCAGCACGCGCAGGGCGATCTCGGTGCGGTGCAGGCCCTGCATCGCCAGGTAGTCGGAGGTGACCGGGATCAGCACCCGGTCGGACGCGAACAGCGCGTTCAAGGTCAGCACCGACAGCGAGGGCGCGCAGTCCATCAGCACCGGGCTGTTGGCGCCGACCAGTTCGCTCAGGCCGTGCTTCAATTTGGCGGCCACGCCCTTGACGCCGCCGAGCATGGAATCGACCTTGGACAGGTCGGGGTGGGCGGGAATCAGGCGCAAGCCGTTGGGTAAGGTCCGCACCAGGCCGGCCAGCGGTTTGTCGCGCAGGAAGAAGGCCGACACGCAGGCGTCGCCTTGCAGATTCTTGACGCCCAGGGCCAGGCTCAGGTGCGCCTGCGGATCGAGGTCGATCAGGATGGGC
>JAJZTV010000152.1:0-346 GCA_021847385.1 Pseudomonadota bacterium
ACATCGCTAGCGCCCCTTCTCTTCGCCCCAAAGAATCTTGTGCAATTGCACTTGCATGCGCACCGGCAGATGGTCGCGCAAGATCCATTCGGCCAATTGCCGTGGCGTGATCTGGCCGAAGACCGGCGAGAACACCACCGGGCAGCGCTCGGCCAAGCGCCGCTCGCGCAGGACTTGCGCCGCCCACTGGTAATCGGCCTCGTCGGCGATGACGAACTTAAGCTCGTCGTGCGGCGTCAGGTATTCGATGTTCGACCACAGGTTGCGCTCGACCTCGCCCGAACCCGGCGTCTTGATGTCGACGATGCGGGACACGCGGCGGTCCACCTTGGCGATATCCAAAGCG
>JAJZTV010000152.1:356-5266 GCA_021847385.1 Pseudomonadota bacterium
GCTGGTCTCCAACGACACGTCGTAACCGGCGTCGCACAGTGCCGCCAGCAAAGCCGGGCAGTCGCGCTGGGCCAAGGGCTCGCCGCCGGTGACGGTAACGTATTGCGCCGCATGGCCCGCCACCGCCGCCAAGATCCGGGGCACGGTCATCCACTCCCCGCCCTGGAAGGCATAGGCGGTGTCGCAATAACCGCAGCGCAAAGGGCAGCCGGTCAGGCGAATAAAGACCGTGGGCAGACCGATACGGCTGGTCTCGCCCTGCACGGAATAGAAAATCTCGGTGATGCGAAGACGCGCGACGGACAAGATTACTTCAGTGTCGCCAACAGTTTCTGTGCGTTCTCGGCCGCCTTGCTACCGGGGTTCTGGCTGACGATCTGTTGCAAGGTCAGCTGCGCGGCCTTGGAATCGCCTAGCTGGATTTGCGCACGCGCAAGGCCCAGCATCGCATCCGGCACCTTGGGGCTGGTCGGATAGAGCTGCATCAATTTCTGATGCGACTCCGCCGCCGCCTTGAAGTCGCCGAGGGAGAAATAGGAAAAACCTATCCAATACTGGGCATTGCCAGCCAGGCTGCTACCCGGATAGGTCTTAAGGAAAGACTGGAAATCGCCAATGGCGACCTTGTAGTTGCCGCCCCGGATTGCGCCGAAGGCATCCTGGTAGGCCTTGGTTTCGGCCTCCGATGGATTGGCGTCGGCGCCCGCCGGCAAGCCCGGCTGCGCCATCGATGCCGATGCCGCCGCAGCCGATGCCGCGGCGGCGGCAGCGGCGGTTTTGTCCAGGTCGTCCTTGAGTGCCTTGAGCCGAACGTCGATATCGGCATACAAGTCCTTCTGCCGCTTATCGGCCACGGCCAGCTGGTGCCCCAACTCCTCCTGCGTCCCCTTAAGACGAGCGATCTCAGATTTCAATTGCTCGATCTCATTGAGCAGCGACAAGAGGCCCTGGGTCTGGAATTGTGCCTCCAATCGGGCCAGCCGCTCCGCCAAGGCGGGCAGGGTTTGAGCCGGCTCGGCCGGCCTTAGCTCGCGTCCGCCCGCCTCGATGATCGGGACGGGCGCCGCCCAAGCCGCACCCCAGACGAGGCACAGCAGGGCGGCGACCTTAAGAGGCTGACCTTTCACCGATTACTCGCCGTCGTAACGGATTTCAACGCGACGGTTCTTGCTCCAAGCCGCCTCGTCGTGACCTTCGACCGCCGGCTTCTCCTCGCCGAAGCTGACCGCCTCCATACGGTTCGCATCGATACCGAGCAGGCCCATCGCCTTGTTCACGCTATCGGCACGACGCTGGCCCAGCGCCACGTTGTATTCGCGGCTGCCACGCTCATCGGTATGGCCCTGCAAGTGCAGCTTAGCCTTGGGATTGGCCTTGACGAAGGTGGCATGCGCATCGAGCACGGCACGGAATTCGCTACGGATCGCGGAGCTGTCGTAGTCGAAGTAGATCACGCGCTGCGCCAGGATACCGGTCACGTTTTTCGGCGGCGCGCTAAGCTTGCCGTTCAACAGGGAACCATCGACACCGTTGACCGACATGCCGCTCGTTTGCGCACCATTTTGCCCAGCCTTGCCGTCTGCGGATTGATCGCCGGTCTTGCTCGGATCTTGCGCACACGCCGTCAACAACACACTCAACAACACACCATAAATCGCATATTTCATTGCACCACCTCCTCACAGGAAACAACACAGAAAATAGTTCAACGGTTCCACAAAGGCGCCCAGGCCGGCTCACGCAAGTCGCCCGATTGCGACAAGCGCTGTTTCACCAGGCCATCGACACTGACCGTCGCCAGCATGCCGCGTCCGCCCACCCTCGTAGCATAGAGGATCATGCGGCCATTCGGCGCAAAGCTCGGCGACTCGTCATGATCGGTATCCGTCAGCACCTGGGTTTGACCGCTCGCCAAATCCATCGTTGCCACGAGATATCGGCCTTCTCGGCGATGAACGAAGGCCATGGTCTTGCCATCGGGCGACAGGGTCGGCGAAACGTTGTAGTTGCCTTCGAAAGTGACCCGCTTGGCCGACCCGCCGTCGAGCGACAGGCGGTAAATCTGCGGGCTGCCGCCGCGATCCGAGGTGAAATACAGCATCCGGCCGTCCGGACTGAAGGTCGGTTCGGTATCCAGGGCCGCGCTCTCCATCAGCCGCTTGGGCGCTCCGCCGTCCACATCGATCAGATAGATCTGCGAGATATCGTCCTTGGACAGCACTACCGCCAAGCGCCGGCCATCCGGCGCCCAAGCCGGTGCGGAATTCGAGCCCTTGAACCTGGCCACGGCCCGCCGCTTGCCGTCGAAGATGTTTTGCACATAGATCACCGGCTTTTTTTCCTCGAACGAGACATAAGCCAAACGGCTGCCATCGGGCGCCCAGACCGGCGAGATCAATGGTTCGGGCGAATTGGCCACGGTGATGGCGTTGTAGCCGTCGAAGTCCGACACCTGCAATTCGTAGCGGCTACCCCGCTTCAGGATATAGGCGATGCGGGTACTAAATACCCCCGGCTCACCGGTCAGTTTCTCGTACACCACATCGGCGATCTTGTGCGCGACGGCGCGCAGGCTCGACGCCGACACGGTATAGCTCATACCGGCCAACTGTTGCCCCTTCACCACATCGAACAGGCGGAAGCGCACCTCGAACCGGCCGCCGGCCAGGGTGGCCAATTGGCCGATGACCATCGCATCGGCCCCCTTGCTGCGCCAGGCGGGGAAGCGGATGTCCTGCGGCTCGCTCGGCGCCGGGCCGAGATCGCGGCCGTCGATCAGGCGGAATACGCCGCTGCGCTCCAAATCCGCGGCGATCACGTCGGCCGGATTGTCTGCCGCGCCGCTGACGGCAAAAGGCACGACCGCGACGGGGATGCGATTACCCGCCCCCCCGACGATCTCGATAGTCATCGCTGCCCAAACCGGCCACGCTAAGGTGGCGAGCAGCAGCATAAGGATCGAATGAAATTTGCTGAATCGTGGCATAGATAGCAGCCGATATTATCAGTTTGCCGCGCAATCTTCCTCAATGAAGACTTAAGCTTGGCTTAACAGCGATTTAACTTTCCTTGGGTCGGAACTTGAGCGTCAGGCCGCTGCGGAAAACGGCGGCAGCTTCGCGATCGGGCGGCAATGGCAGCGGCGAGGCCTTGATGATGGCCCGTTCCACCTCGCGATCATAGAGGGCGTTACCACTCGATTTGACCAGCACCGGCGTACCGATCACCTCGCCATTGGGCAACAAATCGACGCGGAACACCGCTTCGGGATTACCGGTCAGATTGGGCGGCAACCGTAGGTAACCCCGGACCTTTTGGATAATCTTGGCCCGATAATCGTCAATCAGCTTGTCGCGCGCTGCGCTAGCCTGCTGTTGCTGCCGCATCCGGTTGAGTTGTGCCGCCTCTTGGGCCAGTTCGCTATCGTCCTGTTCGGCCAATGCCTTCTCCAGCGCCTTTCTCTGCGCCTCGCGTTCGAGTTGTTTCTTGTCCGGCTCCGCCTTTTTGGGCTCCGGCTTCGGCTCGGGTTTGGGCTTGACCGGCTCGGGTTTCGGCTCGGGTTTCGGTTCCGGCTTGGGCGGTTCCGGCTTTTTCTTGGGTTGGAGCGCGATGTCGGCCTTGGGCGGCTCGGGGGCAGGTTCCGGCTTGGGCGCCGGCTTGGGTGCCACCTTCACCGGCGGTGCCGGCCGCGGCGCAGGCAAGCTGGACCACAGTTCGGCTTGCGCCGGCAGGTTCGGCATCTGCCGCCACGACACGCTGAACACCAGCGCCATGAACAAGACGACATGGAACAACAGGGCCAAGGCCCCGGCGGAAAATTGTTCGCGCGAACTGAGCGGGGTCACGGCACAGGCTTGACCAGCAGGCCGACCCGCGCCACCCCGGCGCGCTGCAAAGTATCCATCACCCGCATGACCACTTCGTAACGCACCGACTTGTCGGCCGCGATCACCACCGGCTGGTCCGTCTTGACCATTTTGCGCACGGTCCTGGCCAAGGCAGAATCGGCCACGGGCGCCGATTCGCCGGGTTCATTGCGGTCGCGCAGCCACAAGGAACCATCGGCCTTGACCGTCAGCTCCAAGGGCAGGGTCGGCGGCGTCGTACTCTTGCCGACGCTCGGCAACTCGACCTGCGACGGATTTACAAACGGCGCGGTCACCATAAAGATCACCAGCAACACCAGCATCACGTCGATATAAGGCACGACGTTGATCTGGTTCATGGCCTTGCGCGGACGGCGATTCATGCTGGAATTCAACCCTTCAGGGTCTGCCGCTGCAGGATGTTGGAGAACTCCTCCATGAACACGTCGAAGCGGTTGGCCAGGCGGTCGATGTCGTGGGTGAAGCGGTTGTAGGCGACCACGGCCGGGATCGCGGCGAACAGGCCGATGGCGGTGGCGATCAGGGCCTCGGCGATGCCCGGCGCGACGTGGGCCAGCGTGGCCTGTTGCACATTGGCCAGGCCGCGGAAGGCATTCATGATGCCCCAGACCGTGCCGAACAGGCCGACATAGGGCGAGACCGAGCCGACCGTGGCCAGGAACGGCAGGTGCGCCTCCAGCGCATCCATCTCGCGCTGGTAGGCGGCGCGCATCGCCCGGCGCGAGCTGTCGAGGATCGCCTGCGGGTTCAGGCCGGGTTGTCGGGTCTGCTTCAGGAACTCGCGGAAGCCGGCGCCGAACACCTGTTCCATGCTGCTGGCCTGCTCGCCCATCTGGTTCACGTCCTGATACAGCGTATTCAACTCGCCACCGCTCCAGAACTCGCGCTCGAACTCCTCGGCCAATTGCCGCTCGCGCTTCAAGGTGAAGTATTTGGCGAAGATCATCCACCAGGACACGAACGAGGCTGCCAGCAACAGCAGCAACACCAGTTTCACCACCCAACTGGCGCTCATCACCAGAT
>JAJZTV010000153.1 GCA_021847385.1 Pseudomonadota bacterium
TACACGCTTCTGTTGGCAATTTTAGCATGGGCTGCCAGCGGCGCCCTGGCCGAGGGCGTGCCCTATGCCGAAGACCTGGCCAAGGATGCGGCGCTGGCCCGTTCCTTCAATGGCATCGTGATGATCGCCTTCGTCAGCAATTACTGCCCCTACTGCAAAGTGGTACTCGATGAATTCATGGTCCCGACCAGCCGCAACCGGGAATACGACACCAAACTGGTCATGCGCAAGGTCGAGATCGGCGGCGGGCGCATGTTGCGCGACTTCGACGGCAGCCGGATCAGCCACCAGGCATTCGCGGACAAGCATGGCACTTATCTGGTACCGACCGTGGCGGTCTTCTCGCCGGACGGCAGGCCCCTGGTCAAGCCCTTGGTCGGTCTGTCCACGGTCGATTTCTACGGCTATTACTTCAACGAGGCCATTGAAAACGGCTTGGCCATCGTGCGCCAAACCGGTCCCCGTAACTGAGCCTAGCCCGTTAAGGGTAAAATCCGGCGAACTGTAGCGGCACACATATATATATGTGTGCCGGCCGCCATAGGATGAACCCGTCATGTCCAACGATACCGCCCAAGCCAACAACTCAACCTGGTCCGGCCGCTTTTCCGAACCCGTCGCCGAACGGGTGAAGCGCTATACCGCCTCCATCCCCTTCGACTGGCGCCTGGCCCCGTTCGACATCCAGGGTTCGCTGGCCCATGCCAAGATGCTGCAGCGCGCCGGTATCCTGTCGGCCGACGACCTCGCGGCCATCCAGCGCGGCCTGGCCGAGATTCGCGCCGAGATCGACGCGGGCCGGTTCGAGTGGTCGCTCGACCTGGAAGACGTGCACATGAACATCGAGCGGGCGCTGACCGAACGGGTGGGCGATGCCGGTAAGCGCCTGCACACCGGCCGCTCGCGCAACGACCAGGTCGCCACCGATGTCCGCCTGTACCTGCGTGACGCCATCGACCAGATCCTGGCCCTGCTCCGGCAAGCGCAAACCGCGCTGCTCGATCTGGCCGAGCGACACGCCGACACCGTGATGCCCGGCTTCACCCACCTGCAGGTGGCGATGCCGGTCACCTTCGGCCATCACATGCTGGCCTACTTTGAAATGCTGAAGCGCGACGCCGAGCGCCTGGCCGACTGCCGGCGCCGGGTCAACCGCCTGCCGCTGGGCGCCGCCGCCTTGGCCGGCACCACCTTCCCGATCGACCGCGACTTCGTCGCCCAGGAACTCGGCTTCGAGGCCGTATGCGAGAACTCGCTCGACGCCGTGTCCGACCGCGACTTCGCCATCGAATTCCTCGCCGCCGGCGCCCTGCTGATGACCCACATCTCCCGCTTCTCGGAAGAACTGGTGTTGTGGATGACGCCGCGCTTCGGCTTCATCGACCTGGCCGACCGCTTTTGCACCGGCTCCTCGATCATGCCGCAGAAGAAGAACCCGGACGTGCCGGAACTGATGCGCGGCAAGACCGGCCGCATGAACGGCCACCTGGTCGCCCTGCTCACGCTGATGAAGGGCCAGCCGCTGGCCTACAACAAGGACAACCAGGAAGACAAAGAACCGCTATTCGATGCGGTGGACACCCTGATCGACACCCTGGCCCTGCTGGCCGAGATGGTGCCGGGCATCCGGGTCAAACCGGAGGCGATGCGCCGGGCGGCGGCCGAGGGCTTCGCCACCGCGACCGATCTGGCCGATTATCTGGTGAAGCAGGGCCTGCCCTTCCGCGAGGCGCACGAGGCGGTGGCCCGCGCCGTGCGCGCGGCGGAGACCAAAGGCTGCGATCTGGCCGACCTCAGCCTGGCCGAGTTGCAGGGCTTCTCGCCCCTGATCGCCGACGATGTCTTTGCCGTACTGACCTTGGAAGGCTCGCTCGCCGCCCGCAAGCACATCGGCGGCACCGCGCCGGAACAAGTGAAGGCAGCCATCGCCCGGGCGCGCAAAGCGCTAGGCTGAAGCCGATAGCGGTCAGCCCAGGCTGACCGGTTCGCCCGCCTGCTCGCTGATGAAACGCGCGAGCGCCGCGAACAGTTCCTCACCGGTACGCGTATCCAACCAACGGTTGCCATCCCAGCGATAGTGGAACCCCCCGCTGCGCGCGGCGACCCAGATCTCCTGCACCGCGGCCTGCTTGTTGACGATGATCTTGGAGTCGCCCTCGAACTCGATCTCCAGGATGCCGCCACCGACCCGTTCGCACTCGACGTCGGCCGCCGCCCGTTCCAAACCGTCTTCCAGTTTCGCCAGCGCCGCATCGGCCAGCGTTTGGTATTCGCGTTCGTCCATGTTTCCCCCATGCTAAACTCAAGCGTCGCCGCTATTTTACCGATGCCGCCATGTCCCGAGTGTTCCTGCTCTGCCTATTGATCGCCTTGTCCGGCTGCGGCAAAAAAGGTCCGCTCTACTTGCCGGACCAGCCCCAGCCCCAATCCACCACCGCCACCCAAAAATGAATTTGCTGACTCGACGCGATGGCCGCCTCTTTTTCGAGGACGTGGCCCTGGATGAAATCGCCCGCAACCATGGCACCCCGACCTATGTCTATTCCCGCGCCGCCTTGGAATCGACCTACCGCGAATACGACCACGCCCTGGCCGAACGCGAGCACTTGATCTGCTATGCAGTCAAAGCCAATTCCAATCTGGCCATTCTGAACCTATTCGCCCGTCTAGGCGCCGGCTTCGACATTGTCTCCGGCGGCGAACTGGCCCGCGTGCTGGCAGCCGGCGGCGAGCCGAACAAGATCGTGTTCTCCGGCGTCGGCAAATCGGCCGACGAAATACGCGCCGCGCTCAAGGCCGGCATCCATTGCTTCAACGTCGAATCCGAGAGCGAGCTGCACCGCCTGGACCGGGTCGCCGGCGAGACGGGCAAGGTGGCGCCGGTCTCCCTGCGGGTCAACCCCAACGTCGACGCCAAGACCCACCCCTATATCTCGACCGGGCTCAAAGACAACAAGTTCGGCATCGCCCATGACCAAGCGTTGCGCATCTATCGCTTGGCGGCCGGCATGGCCAACCTGAAAGTGATCGGCATCGATTGCCATATCGGCTCGCAACTGACTGAGGCCGCCCCCTTCGCCGAAGCGATCGACAAGGTGCTGCAATTGGTCGATGCCTTGGCCGCCGACGGCATCGAACTAAAGCACATCGACATGGGCGGCGGCGTCGGCATCCGCTACCAAGATGAAACGCCGCCCGCCGTCGCCGACTACGCCCGGACTTTGCTCGGCAAACTGAAGGGGCGGCCGCAAAAACTGATCATCGAACCCGGCCGCTCGCTGGTCGGCAATGCCGGCCTGCTGTTGACGAGGGTCGAGTACCTCAAGCATGGCGAAGGCAAGGATTTCGCCATCGTCGACGCCGCAATGAACGACTTGATGCGCCCCGCGCTCTACGATGCGTGGCACGACATCGCGCCGGTCACCAACAAACAGGGCACAACACATCGCTACGAAATCGTCGGCCCCGTTTGCGAGAGCGGCGACTTCCTCGGACACGATCGCGAGTTGGTTATCGACGAAGGCGATCTGCTCGCAATCCAGTCTGCAGGCGCCTATGGCATGAGCATGAGCTCCAACTACAACACGCGTGCGCGCGCCGCTGAAGTGATGGTGGACGGTGATCGCATGCATCTCATTCGTCGACGCGAAACGATTGCAGAATTGTTCGCGAACGAAGTGTTGTTGCCGTGATAACACACTGCGGAAAATAGTTGCACCCCTCGCACATAAACACTTGCTGCGCAAATAATTTTTAGTTCTAGAATTGCCACATCGCGCGGAAATGCGCGGAAATGCTTGGATACAGGCATTAGAGTCAGGCAATCTTAACTTCACAGAGGAGTCCGATATGACTGCCGAAACGACCAGCAGCGCGCTTGAAACCGCGATGAGCAGCACCAGCAGTGCCACCGCCGCCAAAAAACCGGCTGCCAAGAAACCCGCCGCCAAAAAAGCGGTAGCCAAGAAGCCCGCAGCGAAGAAGGCCGTCGCTAAAAAGCCGGCTGCCAAGAAACCCGCAGCGAAGAAGGCCGTCGCCAAAAAGCCGGCTGCCAAGAAAGTAGCCGCCAAGAAACCCGCTGCCAAAAAGCCGGCTGCGAAAAAACCCGCCGCCAAAAAAGCGGTAGCCAAGAAACCCGCAGCGAAGAAGGCCGTCGCCAAAAAGCCGGCTGCCAAGAAAGTGGCCGCCAAGAAACCCGCAGCGAAGAAGGCCGTCGCCAAGAAGCCGGTAGCCCGTAAGACGACCGCCGCCAAAAAGCCGGTAGCCCGTAAGACGACCGCCGCCAAGAAGCCGGTGGCTCGTAAGACGACCGCCGCCAAAAAGCCGGTAGCCCGTAAGACGACCGCCGCCAAAAAGCCGGTGGCTCGTAAGACGACTGCTGCTAAGAAGCCGGTAGCCCGTAAGACGACTGCCGCCAAGAAGCCGGTGGCTCGTAAGCCGGCAGCCAAGAAGAAGTAACAGCCTAGCTGTTACCCAAGACAAAGGCGGGTTTATCCCGCCTTTGTCTTTTTGTAGCGCCAGAAAATTCGCATGGCGAGCAGGAGCGCCAGAATGCCGGCATAGATCAGCGGCTGAGTCAGATCCTTCTTCACCAGCCAGCCATAGTGCAACACCGCCCCGACCGCGGCCGGATAGATCAACCAATGCACGCGTTGCCAATTACGGCCTAGCCGGCGCATAGCAGCGCGGCTCGAGGTCAAGGCCAAGGGCACCAACAAGAGAAAAGCGGCCATGCCGAAAGTAATGAAGGGGCGCTTGAGGATATCTTTAACGATAGCCGGCCAATCGAAGAACTGGTCGAGCCAGAGATACGACAGCAGATGCAGCATGCCGTAGCAGAAGGCAAACAGCCCGAGCATACGTCGATAGCGCAGCAACCCGCCATAGCCGCTCAACCTGCGCGCCGGCGTCACCGTCAGCGTGATCAGCAAGCCGGTCAGTGTCCACGTGCCGAGCGAACGGGTAATGAACTCGATCGGGTTCGCGCCAAGCCCGCCCGTCCACGCCAGCGCAGCCAGCCTAAGGAGGGGATACAAGCACAGCAGGAACAACCAAGCTTTAGGGTTCCGGTAGAGCGCCATTCGCACTGCTAAAAGTTTTTCCGCAGATCCATGCCGCTATAGAGTTGGGCCACCTGCTCGCCATAACCGTTGAACATCAGGGTGGGCCGCTTGAGAAACTCGCCGATGCG
>JAJZTV010000154.1 GCA_021847385.1 Pseudomonadota bacterium
CAGTACGGGCGATCAGGCTCATGCCGTTGGGGACTTCCAGTTGGGCCATCGCGTCGCGTAGTTCGTTGCGATCTTCACCCTCGATCCGGCGGGAGACGCCGCCGCCGCGCGGGTTGTTCGGCATCAGCACCAGATAGCGGCCGGCCAGGCTGACGAAATTGGTCAGGGCCGCACCCTTGGTGCCGCGCTCGTCTTTCTCGACCTGGACCACCAGTTCCTGGCCTTCCTTGAGGAAGTCCTGAATGCGGCCGCGACTGAAGTCGCCGCTTTCGGCACCGGCTAGGGCCGAACGAGCGATTTCCTTGAAGGGAAGGAAGCCGTGGCGCTCGGCGCCGTAATCGACGAAGCAGGCTTCCAGACTGGGTTCAACGCGGGTGACGACGCCCTTGTAGATGTTGCCTTTGCGTTGTTCTTTGGTGGCGGATTCAATGTCGAGGTCGATCAGTTTCTGACCTTCGACAATGGCGACGCGCAGTTCTTCCGCCTGCGTCGCATTGAATAACATGCGTTTCATGTTTTACCCCTGCGCAGTGCGCCCCGGGGCGATAAACCCGCTGCACGCATACTCGCGGCAGCAAAGCGAGCAGGGGATCAGCAGACTGGTTGGTTTCGGTCTTGTACTGTCACGTGCATGGTTTTTAGGTTCATCCTTTACCCGCCGGCCAACGCCGTCGGATGCAATCCGGGTACGAGTTGCGCTATCAAATACGTTACCATTGGCCCCGGCCGCTCTTTCTGGACGTTCTCCTCGATCTGGTCGAGGGCTACGCGCAGTTGCGCCGAGGCTCCATTTCCACTTTTTTGGGTACCCGACTTAACCGTGCGCTCCGAGCGAACTTCTTTTAATGCGAATCGCGCTCGTAAGACAGCTAGGCACTGCGAGGTCGGGGACCTGAAGCCGGAGAGTGAGCAACCGGCACTTTCCGCTCGGCCTGGGCAGGTTCTTCAACGCCCCTCTGGCTGGCTGTGAAAGCACGAAAAGTATAACAGTGAAATGAAAGACTTAGGTAACAAAGCTGCAAAAAAACTTGGCAATACGCCTAAAGAGGGAAACCCGCGTTCGCCGGCCCAAGTTGCCAAGGTCAGGATCGGGCCGGAAGAGGCCGGCCAACGCTTGGATAACTTCTTGTTCCGTAAGCTGAAAGGGGTGCCAAAGACCCGCATCTATCGCATGTGCCGCGAGGGCGAGGTCAGGGTGAATGGCAAGCGGATCGAGCCGGCCTATCGCCTGGCCGAAGATGACGAGGTGCGCATTCCGCCGGTGCGGGTGCCCGAGCGGCCGGACAAGGCGCCGGTGCGGGTGGTCAAGTCCCTGCTCGACCGGGTGATCTATCGCGACGATAGCCTATTGGTCATCGACAAGCCGCCCGGCATGGCTGTGCACGGTGGCAGTGGGGTCAGCCAAGGGGTGATCGAGCAGTTGCGGGTGGAACTGCCCGAGGCCCGGTTTCTGGAGTTGGCCCACCGTCTGGATCGGGAGACCTCCGGTGTGCTGGTCCTGGCCCTGAAGCGCTCGGCCCTGGTCGAATTGCACCGCATGCTGCGCGAGGGCGAGACCCGCAAGTGTTACCTGACCTTGGCCGTGGGGCATTGGCGCGATCAAGTGCGCAATGTCCGGCTGGCTTTGAAGAAATACGTGACCGGCGACGGCGAGCGCCGGGTCACCGCCCAGGAGGACGGTCAGGCGGCCCATACGATCTTCCGCCTGGTCGAGCACTATCCCGGCTTCAGTTTGCTCGAGGCCGAGCTGAAGACCGGCCGTACCCACCAGATCCGGGTCCACCTGGCTACGCTCAAACACCCGATCGCCGGCGACGACAAATATGGCGATTTCGACTTGAACAAACGCTTGAAATCCCAGGGGCTCAAACGCATGTTCCTGCACTCGGCTTCGCTTGAACTCAAGCACCCCTTGACCGGCAAGCCGCTCAAATTGCAGGCGCCGCTGCCGGCCGACCTCAAACAATTTCTGGAATCACTGAAGATGGAACCCCAAGTTGGCTAAACGTTTCGACCTGCTCATTTTCGACTGGGACGGCACCCTTATGGACTCGGCCGGCGCCATCGTGGCCAGCATCCAAGCGGCCTGCGCCGACATCGGTTGGCCGGTGCCCAGCCGCGAGGCGGCCAGCCATATCATCGGCCTTGGCCTCAAGGAGGCCATCCTCGCTTTGTTTCCGGCTATGCCGGAGGCGGAGCATCTGCGTTTGGCCGAACGTTACCGCTACCATTTTCTGGCCCAGGACCACGCTATTCCGCTGTTCGGCGGCGCGGAACAGCTCATTGCCGAGCTGCACGGCCGTGGTTTTTTGTTGGCCGTGGCGACCGGCAAGGCTAGGCGGGGCTTGATCCGCGCCTTCGAGCACAGCGGCTTGGAACGCTATTTCCATGCCTCGCGCACAGCCGACGAGACCTTTTCCAAGCCGAATCCGGCCATGTTGATCGAGTTGCTCGACGAATTGATGGTCGAAAAGGATAAGGCCTTGATGATCGGCGATACCAGCCACGATTTGTTGATGGCACAGAACGCCGGCATGCCTTCACTGGCGGCGGGCTATGGCGCCCATCCGGCCGAGAGCCTGCATGCCTATCAACCGCTCGCTGTTTGCCAGCGCTTCGAGGACTTGGCCGAATGGTTGAAAGCGAACGCCTGATCTGCGCCTCGAACGCGTTGGAAGAAGGCGGTCCCGGTGTGCGCTTCGAAGTACGTTGGGGCGGCCGGATGATGCCCGCCTTTGTGGTCCGCTTTCGGGGCGGGGCGTATGGCTATCTCAATCGTTGTGGCCATGTCCCGGTGGAGCTGGATTTCCAGCCCGGCGAGTTTTTCGACACGAGCCGGTTATACTTGATCTGCGCGACGCACGGCGCCTTGTATGACCCGGCATCGGGCGCCTGTTTGGGCGGACGCTGTGCCGGACGAGGTTTGGTCCGGCTCGATGTGACCGAGCGCGATGGTGCGGTTTATCTAAAGGAATCAAGCAAACATGGCAGAAGGGCCGGATAACTGGGAGCGCGACGCGCTCGAACGTTTGCTGTTCGAGCAGCTCAAGGAACAGCGCAAGGCGCGGCGTTGGGCTATTTTCTTTCGCTCGCTGTTCTTTGTCTGGTTGTTTTTGCTGCTCATGATGTTCGTCGCCCATGAGGACGGCGAGCTGACAACGGGCCCGCATACGGCCTTGATCAACATTCAAGGCGAGATCGGCGGCAACGATGTGAATGCCGACGATATTCTGGCTGCCCTCAACAATGCCTTCGAGGACAAGCGCAGCAAGGCTGTGGTTTTGCGCATCAATAGCCCGGGCGGCAGTCCGGTCACGGCCGGTATCATATATGACGAAATCCGTCGCTTGCGTGCCAAAAATCCGAATGTCCCCGTCTATGCCGTCGTGGAAGATATCTGTGCCTCGGGCGGCTATTACATCGCGGCGGCGGCCGACAGAATCTACGTGGACAAGGCCTCGCTGGTCGGTTCTATCGGTGTGCTGATGGATGGCTTCGGCTTTACCGACGGGATGAAGAAGCTTGGCGTAGAACGACGTCTGCTCACCGCCGGCGAGAACAAGGGTTTCCTCGATCCCTTCTCACCGGAAGACCCTAAACAAGTGGCCCATGCCAAGGCCATGCTGGCCGAGATCCACCAGCAGTTCATCCAGGCTGTGCGCCAAGGCCGTGGCAAGCGCTTGCATGAGACCCCGGACATGTTCAGCGGCTTGGTTTGGAACGGCGCCAAGAGTGTCGAGCTTGGACTGGCTGACGGCCTGGGCAGCCTCGATTATGTCGCGCGCGAAGTGGTCAGGGCCGAGGACATCCTCGATTTCACCCCACAGGAAAATCTGGCCGACCGTCTGGCCAGGCGCCTGGGTACCGCCATTGGCGATGCGGTGCGGCCCTGGGTCAAGCAGCAATTGTCGTTGCATTGAGGGCCGGCCTCAGGGCGGTTGGTTTTGGGCCGAATAGGCCGGTCTTGAAGAGATCGTTGTTATGGCAAGTTCGCTTTCAGCCGTGCTCTATCGGCACAATCTCCTTGACCTGATTTATACGCGCAACCACTCGCGCGATTTCTGCGCAATCCGTGGCGATTACTTCACGACCCGGATGCGTCTGATGGCCACGGTATTTGCCGTTTTGGCCACCTTGTGGCTGGCGATCGACTATCTATTCCTCGATCCGGCCTACCGGCAATCCATTGGCCTGCTGCGAGTCGTGGTGGCCGGCCTCTATGCCTGGATGGCGGTGCGGCCGGTTAGGCAGCATGACCTGCGGGCGGCGCATCTCTACCTTGTAGCCTTCGTTTCTTTCGCCTCCGCGTTCTATATCGGGGCGCGGCAAATCATGCCCCACGCCGGCATGGCCGACGCCATGTTGGTCGGCTACTACTTCCTGCCTTTTTTGCTGGTATCGATGTTGGCCTTGTTCCCGATGACCGTGGTGGAATCGGTCGGTTATTTGCTGGCTATCGGTGCCCTGTTCTGGGGGCATGAATGGCTGGGGGGGAACATGCATGACATTGTGACCCTCGGCAATGCCTGGCTACTGGGCATGATGGCTTTGATGGCGGTCTGGGCTCAGCTTTCCCAATTGCACATGCTGCTTAGGCTTTATCGCGAGGCGACGCACGATGTGCTGACTGGGTTGACCAATCGTCGTGCGCTCATGAATGGCTTGCAGCATGAGGTTCAGATTGCGCACCAGGGCCGGCAGCCTTTGAGTGTGCTGCTCATGGACCTAGACCACTTCAAGCGGATCAACGATGTTCATGGCCACATTATGGGCGATGCAGTGCTGCGGCAGTTCGGTGCGCTGCTGGCAGAAATCATTCATGCGCCCAGTATGGCCGCCCGATTCGGCGGCGAGGAATTTTTCGCGGTGCTGCCGGATACGCCCAAGCCGGATGCCATGGTGGTGGCCGAAACGATACGTCAGCGTTGTGCGGCGCTCATCGTCGATAGCCCTGCGGGTGAGCGCATTCCGGTCACGGTCAGTATCGGTGTGGCCCAGTTGAACGCCGATGAGGCCACCTCGCAGTTGATCTGCCGGGTCGATGAAGTGCTCTACCGAGCCAAAGAGGGGGGCCGTAATTTGGTCAGCGTGGATTGAGGCTGGCATGAGCGACTATATCCCCATACCCTGTGTCTTTCATGAGCAACTCGAGTTTGCCGTTTTGCGCCGACAGCGCCTGCGGC
>JAJZTV010000155.1 GCA_021847385.1 Pseudomonadota bacterium
GTGTTGTGGAAGCCGGCCTTCTTCGGCGTCAAGCCCAGCCTGATCGTCAAGGGCGGCATGATCGCCGCCGCCGCCATGGGCGACCCCAACGCCTCTATCCCCACGCCGCAGCCGGTGCACTACCGGCCCATGTTCGGCAGCTTCGGCGGCGGCCTGAAGACCGCGCTCACCTTCGTCTCGCAAGCGGCGCTGGAGAACGAGGCGGTGCACAAGCTGGGCCTGGCCAAGCCGCTGGTCGCGGTGAAACACACGCGCCGGGTGAGCAAGGCCGACATGGTGCACAACAGCGCCACGCCGGCGATCGACGTCGATCCCGAAACCTATGCCGTGCGGGCCGATGGCGAGTTGCTGGTGTGCGAACCGGCCGCCGTGCTGCCCATGGCGCAAAGATATTTTTTGTTCTAACAACGGGCTACTTCCTGTTCTGATCATGCTGGTTATCGAGAAAAAAGCCGCCGCCGACAGCACACCGACCGAACGCCTGGTGCTGCCGTTCGAGCTGCGCTGCAAGAGCCGGCTGCGCACCCAATTGGAAAGCGGCGAAGAGGCCGGGCTGTTTTTGGAACGCGGCATGGTGCTGCGCGCCGGCGACCGGCTCGAGGCCAACGACGGCCGCATCGTCGAGGTGGTGGCCGCAGCCGAGGCGGTGATGGAGTCGCGTAGCGACGATGCGCTCTTGCTAGCACGCGCCGCCTATCACCTGGGCAACCGCCATGTCGCGGTGGAGCTCAAGCCCGGCCTGTTGCGCTTTGCCCGCGATCACGTGCTGGGCGAGATGGTGCGCGGTTTGGGGTTGCCGGTCACCGAGGCCGTCGCCCCGTTCGACCCGGAAAGCGGCGCCTATGGCGGCCACGGCGGCCATGCCCATCCGCACGGCCACAGCGCCGACGGCGAAGGGCGCGGCCCGCGCATCCACGACATGATGCCGGGGGCCCGGCGATGAGCGCGAGCCTGGTCCGTCTGCTGCAACTGGCCAGCCCGGCCTTGCCGGTCGGCGCCTACACCTATTCCCAGGGTTTGGAATGGGCGGTGGAATCGGGTGCGGTGCGCGACGAGGCGGGCGCCCTGCAGTGGATCGGCGGCTGCCTGCAACACGGCGTCGGCCGGTTCGAGGCGGTGTATCTGGCCCATATGCTGCGGGCCTGGCAGCAAGACGAGCCAGCGCGCCTGGCCGAGCTCGACAGTGAATTCATCGCCAGCCGCGAGACCGCCGAGCTGCGGGGCGAGACCCTGCAGATGGGCCATTCGCTCGCCCGCCTGTTGGCCGATCTGCCCGAGTTTCCCAAGCAGCGGCTCGAAGGTTTTGCCGAGCCGAGCTTCCCCTTGGCCTGGAGCTGCGCCGCGACGGTCTGGGGCCTCGAGCCCAAGGCGGCCGTGGCCGCCTATCTCTGGGCCTGGGCGGAAAACCAGGTGATGGCGGCGGTGAAGGCCATCCCGCTGGGGCAGACGGCCGGCCAGCGCTTGTTGCTGGCCTTGGGCGCGCGCCTGCCCGAACTCGCCGGCGCGGCGGCCGAGGCCGCCCTCGCCAGCAGCCACAACTACCTTCCGGCCTTCGCCATCGCGAGCAGCCGGCACGAAACCCAATACACGAGACTCTTCCGATCATGAGCAATCGTTCACAGCCTTTACGCGTCGGCATCGGTGGCCCGGTCGGTTCCGGCAAGACCGCGCTCACGCTCGCACTCTGCCGCGCCCTGCGCGACCGCTACAACATCGCCGTGGTCACCAACGACATCTACACCGAAGAGGATGCCCAGTTCCTGGTGCGCAACGAGGCCCTGCCGCCCGAGCGCATCATCGGGGTGGAAACCGGCGGCTGCCCGCACACCGCCATTCGCGAAGACGCCAGCATCAACCTGGAGGCGGTCGACCGCCTGAACAAGCGCTTTCCCGGCCTGGACGTGATCTTCGTCGAGAGCGGCGGCGACAACCTGGCCGCCACCTTCAGCCCCGAGCTGTCCGACCTGACCCTCTATGTGATCGATGTCTCGGCCGGCGACAAGATCCCGCGCAAGGGCGGCCCCGGCATCACCAAGTCCGACCTGCTGGTGATCAACAAGATCGACCTGGCACCCATGGTCGGTGCCTCGCTCGAGGTGATGGACCGCGACGCCAAGAAGATGCGCGGCGAGCGGCCCTTCGTCTTTTCCAATCTGAAGACCAATCAGGGTCTGGCCGAGATCGTCGGCTTTATCGAGCAGGCAGGGATGCTGCAGAACTAGCAGCAACCTGCCCAAGCCGGCGGACGCCGACTTCTGAGGCTTAGTAAAGGGATCGGCGGATACGAACCCCTGGGTTGCCAAATCGGCTGGCGCACCGCGCAGCCCATGAACTCAATGCGGCAGAGCTGTTCTGGCTTGGCACGATAAAAACAAGCCAGTCGGCTTAGGGGCGCTGCGCGGGTGGTTTCGCACCATTGCCGGCCCGGTAGATTCGGGCCGGCAATGCACAAAATCTCGCCGGCCGCATCTCGCACAGGCTGTCACGGCATGGGAATCGACGACCAGGGCACCACGATGGTTCGGCCGCTGGGGTCGCCCTTGATCTCGATGGTTTGGGTCGTGCTGTTCACCGTGATGCCGGCGTTATAGCGGGCGCCATAGAAGGTCCAGGTCTTGACCGGCTGCTGTTTGAGCGAGTGATAGGCCGCGATGATCATGTAGAACGCGTTGTCCTTTGGGCTGAGCACCCAGTAGGAGTAACCGTTCCCGCCTGCGGCATGAATGAAATCGCAATGTCCGGAAGTGTGGTCGGTGGAATCAATGCAGGACATTTTCGTGCCCTGCGGCAGGCTCCCGGTTGGCACGTCGGAGCTGTAACCAATGCCTACGAAGGGCGCATTGCTCGCCGGTGTGGTCGGCGTGGCCAAGGTGGTGAATGACTTGGTGGCGCCATAGAACGTGCCGATCAGCTGGTTGTTGCTGTCGTACAGATGGGCACCGGCCTTGTAGTTATAAGTCGTGCCCGCTGCCAGACCATAGGCGACATTGCCGCCGAAACTCGAAGCGCCAAGGCCGAAACTGATCTTGATCGGGTCGGCGGTCGGCGTGGCCGGGTTTGAAATCTCAACGAACTGGAATGTCTGTGAGCCCAGGCTGGTCCCTGCCGGGATGTTGAACGACCCGCCGAGTTTCGCCGTGGTCTGCGTAATGTTTGAGGGCGCCGCCGTCACCACCGGCTGCGGATAAACGAACTCGATCTGGTTGCCGTAGAGCGCGGTCTGCGTGCCATTGGCCGTCACCGTTGCACAGGCCCGGGCATAGTAGGTGGCGCCCGGCGTCAGGTTGTAACCGAACATCGGCACGCTGAAGGCGGCGCTGCCACTGCCTGCCTGGGCCACGCTTCCGCTCAGGGTCGGGTAGGGCGCATTGCCGTAGCAGATGCCCTTGCTGTCGACCGTGGCGCCGCCGAGATGGCTGAAGGCGCCGTTGACCGTGACGTCGATCAGCGATGAGGTCTGGCTGGTGGTCAGTTCCGCTGACGCGCCAAACGAGCGAACCATGCGCACCGAGAGGGCCTGGTTTTTAAATTGTTTGTTTGTCGCCCCGGTGCAATCCACGGTGGCCGCGCTGCGGCCGGCGGAGCCTATGGGCTCGGTTGAAGTCCAATAGCCACTGCCTTGCCCGTTGCAGCCGCCCACCTTCTTGAGCACGGCATTCACCACCTGGCTCATTTCGTCCTGGCTTGGCAGGTACCAATCCGAGTAGCCGTTGGCCGGCAACTGGCTGATCCAGGCCGCATAGTTGTAGAGGCCGGGTGGCAAGTCGCTGCTGCCAGACGGTGTGCCGAGCTTCTGTACGATCAAGGCGGTGTTGCCCTTGCCGGCCCCGATCTGGCTAGCGGTGGCGCCGGCATAGACATAACCTCCTTGCCCGTAATTCATCCAGAGCGCGTCATCGGGAAAATCGGCGGTGGCCGCGACAAAACCGCTGCCGTAGCCGGGGCCGGTCGTGGTGTTCAGGTAGGCGATCAGGCCGCCCTGATAGCGCTTGCCGTACAACACCGACATGTTGCTGTCGCACGCGTTGTAAATGGCAATCGGCGATTCGCCGCCATTCAGCCGTGCTTGAACCTGGGCATCCGAGCAATCGGCGCCCTGCGCCATCGCCGGCCCCGCGGCCAACAGCCAGCCAATGCATACCAATATCCCGCTTGTGATGTTCTTTAACATGACACTTCCTTGTATCGATTAGTGGTTTTTCTTGTGCGAGTGGCAAGACCCCCAAAGGGTGGTGCCAAGCAATAGGCATTGCCGATCCCACTACGTGCGTTGTTGCAACGCCGCCCTGTGGTCCCGGCGCAGTATGAACAGATATTCGAAGTGCTACAAGGATCGGAGGCCATGCCGTCTCGCCTCGATGGCGCGCGGCGTCGAAGGTACCGCAGATCGTCACAGACGGTTCTTATTCCGGAAAGTGAACTCCAAGCTATGCGCAGGGCGCTCTCGCCGGCAAGGGTAACTGAGCGCGATTGGCCATGGCAGCGCCGTGGCGCGGTCGGTGGGGCAATGGAGTCTGACCCCCTTAGTTTTACGCTGTTTTAGGAGTCGATTACGATGCCCAACCGGGCCCATACCATAGGGTGAACAAAGACGGTGGATGATGGTTTAATTTGCCCATCACTGGGCGGGCGAACATCCTGAAAACTCCAGATTTGTGCACTGAACCCATCCAGCTTGATGCCTAATATCCCTACGCAGTAAAGCACCTTCGTCAGGGCGATAACGAACGCGTGAGGTGAGCCGCCATTTATATACGCATATGCAGCTCTGACAACTGGATCCGGGCTGTATTCTCCGTCCATGGCGTTGCTCAGGGCAAATTGATCTATCTTTTCTTTTGTGATGGCAGAGAGCTTAAATTTGCTTGGCATCCTCTCAAGGATGGATAGATAAGAGATTAGATTGGGGTAGTGGTTGTACCACTCATAGGACAAAGACTCTATCCTTTGCGCCGAGTATTCCATCTCGGCGTCCCGAATGGTTTGTACCGTGACGCCGCTTTTTCCTTCCGATCTTGCAAGGCAAGCGTTTACAAAAGCAATTGCATCACGTGGTCTGTATAGCGTCTGAAGCCTCCTCGTTATTCCGTGCCAACCAGAAGTAGAGGGTTGGGGTATTTTTGCATGCGGTAGGCCACAGGTGGAATCCTTCCCAGCGATTCATGCGGCCGCTCATGG
>JAJZTV010000156.1 GCA_021847385.1 Pseudomonadota bacterium
CCATTGGGGTGCGGGCGCGGCGTGGCGCTGCGACGGGAAAGAGAACCCGCACGAGGCCGGCCTGCTGCATTTGGACAGCGGCAAGGCGCGCGAGCGTTTGGGCTGGCAGCCGCGTTGGCGGCTCGATCATGCTTTGGGTCGTATCGTGGCCTGGCATCGGGCCTATCTGTCCGGCGCGGATATGCGCCGCCAATGCGAAATGGATATCGAGGACTATCTGGCGTCATGACGCAAAGCGATGTGAACCCCGTCGGCCAAGTGGCGAGCGATAAGGCGGGTGATTGGTGGTTGCGCCTCGATGCCGGGCGTGCGTTGCGTCTGGGTTCGGCCGGCGAGCCGCTGGCGGACCAAGATTGGCAGCAACGCCCGGATGCCGTGCCACTGTCTGTCGATATCAACCGAGTGGCCGCATGGCCGCTCGATGCGCAGGTCATGGGCCAACTGAATCGCGCGGCCATGCTGCGGATTGCCCGGCGGCGGGTATTGCGCGAGGTGGCGGCATATGGCGATCTGTTCGAACAGGCACCCGCTTTCCGGCCCGGTGCCGATCCGGTGCCGCCTTCTGGTAAGGTGATCGGTACACCTGAACTGACTGCACTGGTTGATGCCTCGCTCGATGGCTGGCTGACCACCGGCCGCTATAACGATGTTTTCGAGCAGCGCTTGGCAAAATGGCTGGGGCGCCGTCATGTCCGTACGGTGAATTCGGGCTCCTCGGCCAATCTCACCGCCTTTGCTGCGCTGACCTCGCACTTGCTGGGCGAGCGGGCGCTCAAGCCGGGCGACGAGGTGATCACCGTCGCCGCCGGCTTCCCGACCACGGTCAATCCCATCCTGTCCTATGGACTGATCCCGGTGTTCGTGGATATCGACATTCCCACCTACAACATCGACCCGGCCAAGATCGAGGCGGCGGTCTCGCCGCGCACGCGCGCCATCGTGCTGGCTCACACCCTGGGCAATCCCTTCGACCTGGATGCGGTCATGGCCCTGGCGCGCAAGCACGGCCTGTGGCTGATGGAAGATTGCTGCGATGCCCTGGGCTCGACCTACAAGGGCCGGCATGTCGGCACCTTCGGCCATATCGGCACGCTGAGCTTTTATCCCGCGCACCACATCACCACGGGCGAGGGCGGGGCGGTGTTCACCGACGACGATACCCTGGCGCGCGCGCTGGAATCGATCCGCGACTGGGGCCGGGATTGCTGGTGCCAACCCGGTTGCGACAATACCTGCGGCCGGCGCTATTCGCAGACACACGGCAGCCTGCCGCACGGTTACGACCACAAATACGTCTATTCCCATCTGGGCTACAACCTCAAGATGACCGATATGCAGGCGGCGGTGGGGCAAGCCCAGATGGACCGGCTGCCAGGTTTCGTCGAGGCCAGACGGCGCAACTTCGCCTATCTGAAGGAGCGGCTGTCCGGCTTGGCGGAGTTTCTGATTCTGCCGGAGGCAACGCCGGGCTCCGAACCCTCCTGGTTCGGCTTTCCGCTGACCCTGCGCGAAGAGGCCGGCGTGAACCGGGTCGACCTGCTGCGCTATCTCGACCAGTACCGCATCGGCACGCGGCTCTTGTTCGCCGGCAACCTGACCCGGCAGCCCTATTTCGCGGGGCGGCAATACCGCGTGGCGGGCGAACTGGCCAATACCGATCGGGTCACCAGCCAAACCTTCTGGCTTGGCGTCTATCCCGGCCTGGGCGAGGTGCAACTGGATTACGTTGCGCAGAAATTGGAACAATTCTTCGGGGTGAATTTCGAATGACCGTTCCGGGCGCCGGGACTCGTGCGCTTGGCGATGGCCTGTTCGAGTTGGTCGACACTACTATCCCCGGCTGCGTCGAATTGCGTCCGCGCTTGCAGGAAGATATGCGTGGGCGTTTCGTGAAGGTCTTTCATCGCGATGCCTTCGCCGCCGCCGGTCTGGCCACCGATTATGCCGAGGAGTATTACTCCACTTCGCATCGGGGCGTGATCCGCGGCCTGCATTTCCAATTGCCGCCACATGACCACGCCAAGCTGGTCTACTGCGTGTCGGGCAAGGTTCAGGATGTCGTGCTCGATCTGCGCGTCGGATCGCCCAGCCAGGGCGGGCACAAGCTGGTCGAACTGTCGGCCGAAGCGGGCAATATGCTCTACATCCCGCCCGGTTTGGCCCATGGTTTTTGCGTGCTGGGCGAATCGGCTACCTTGGTCTACAAGGTGACCAGCGTCTACTCGGCCGCGCACGACGCCGGCATCTTGTGGAACTCGGCTGGCATCGCCTGGGCAGTGGAGAATCCGATCCTGTCCGAACGCGACCGCGCACACCCGACCCTGGCCGATTTTGCCAGCCCATTCGTCTATGGGGGCAGGCGATGAGGGTGCTGATTACCGGCGTGAACGGGTTTCTGGGCGCGCACCTGGCGCCGCTCCTGCGCGGGCAGGGCCATGTAGTCGGCGGCCTGCTGCGGCCCGGTGCGACCTTGCCGAAGAGCCTGAACGGCATGCCGACCTGGACGGTCGAAGAAAACAACGCCGGGTTTACTGGGCCTCTGCGCGAATTCGCGCCCGATGTCGTCGTGCATCTTGCCGCGCTCTACGTCGCCGAGCACAAACCGGAGGACGTTGTGCCACTGGTGCGGGCCAATGTCGAATACGGCGCCCGCCTGCTCGATGCGATGCGCGAAGCCGGCTGTAACGCCATGGTCTATGCCGGCACCTCCTGGCAGCATTACCGCGATGAGGGTTATTGTCCGACCAATCTCTATGCCGCCACCAAACAGGCCTTTTCTATCTTGGCGGACTACTATCTGGACGTGGCCGGCCTGCGTCTGTTGGAACTGCACCTGTATGACAGCTATGGCGAAGACGACCCGAGAAAGAAGCTGATAAATCTGCTCAAGTTTTCGGCCGAAACGGCCGATAAACTGCCTATGTCGAAAGGTGAACAACGCATCCATCTGGTCCATGTGGACGACCTGAGCCGAGGCTTCGCAATGGCTTGTGAGCAGGTGTGTGCGTTCCAGTCTGGAGAAAGGAAGGTCTATCGCCTGCCTTCCGAGCAGGCGGTGTCTCTGCGTGAATTGGTGGATACCTTCAATGCCGTCGATCCGGCGCACCCGGTGCGGGTGACGTGGGGCGAGCGGCCCTACCGGCAGCGCGAGGTGTTCCGACCCTGGGAAGCGGCCGAGGTGCTGCCGGGCTGGCAGCCGCGCATAAGCCTGGAAGAGGGCCTGCGTCGCGTGCGCGGAAGCCCGGGGGCGGATAAATGAACAAGCCTCTGGTGAGCATCTGTATTCCCAATTTCAACAATGGCCGCTATCTGAAGGACTGCCTGGATAGCGCGCTGGTCCAGACTTGGCCCAATACAGAAATCGTCCTGGTCGACGACGCCTCCACCGACGATTCGATCGACGTGGCCGAACGATATGGCCAGCGGATTCGGCTGATTCGTCATGAGGTGAACAGGGGGCAGCCTGTCGCCACCAATCGGGCGATAGCGGAGGCACGGGGTGAATACATTGTCATTTTGCACAGCGATGACCAGTTGCTGCCTGAATTCGCTGAACGTCTGGCCCCCATCTTGATGAAATACCCCGAGGCGGGAATGGCCGTGGGTGAGCGCCTGGAAACCGATGAAAGCGGCCAGCCGCGCCATATCACACCGTTCTATAACACCGATTGCCTGATCCCCGGTGAGCGCCAGGCCAAGGTGTTCATGTTCATGTCCTTCCTGCCTTGCCAGGTGTTGGTGAGGCGCGCAGTGCTGGACCGGATTGGCGGTGTCGACCTTCGGCATATAGTCAACCTGGATGGTTTGCTGTGGTTCAAATGCGCTTTGGCCGGGGATGTGGCCTATGTGCGCGAACCGGTCGGTATCTATCGGGTGCATGGTGAGAGCACCACGGCTCACTGCAACCGCGGGATCGGGCACATGATGGATTACCACGCCACGCTGTCCGAGATGTTTCACCAGGGGCGTGGCCGGCCTTACTTGGAACAGTTTTATGACGCGGCGGTAAAGCGGATCGGGCAACTCACTTTGCGCTACTGTCACGGTGTATTTCGTGAAGGCAACTATGAGCTGGCCAGGCGTTTCCTGGCCTTGGCCACGGTCTTCGATCCTGAGATCGTCGGCACGCATACTTGGCGAACCATGCGCTACTGTGCGGAGTCTATTGATCGTGACCCTGGCGAGTTGTACCGCGCCCTGTTGCCGACTATGTCGCCCGAGGCGCGTTCCTTCAGCTACGACCCACCCGATGGCTTCCGTTCCTTGGGGATGGATTTGATTGAAACGATATGAAGTCACAGCAAACGTCCATTCCTGACTTGTCGGCCCTGCAGGGCAGGCAGGTCATCGTTTACGGGGCCGGCAAGATCGGGCGGCGGGTGCGCGCCGCCTTGGCCTGGTTCGGTGTTCCCGTGGCTTTCTTCTGGGATATTCGTGCGGAAACCATTGGCGCGGCGCTCGATGGCACGCCTGTGTGCAAGCCCGATTTCGGTGGCTTGTCCGAGGCCGAGCGTAAGCATTGCGTGGTAGTGGTCACCATCTTCGCCGAAAACGTGGCGGAACGGATTCGCGCTGATATGGAAGCGATGGGCTATGCCCATGTGGTGACCGACCGCGGCTTCATCACGCGCCTGCTGCATGGCGAATGCGCGTCGCGGCAGGCGGCGGGCAAGTTCGAATTCGATCTGGAGACCTGTCATATCTGTCCCGTGGTGAGCGACACCCGCAATCGCTGTGACATCTTCGATAACCACGTGCGCCAGCATTTTGTGCATGGACTCGACGAGGGAAATCCTATCGAGCTGGTGGTGCCGTCGGCCGGGGTGCTGGTCTCCAATAAATGCACGCTGACCTGCGTGGGTTGCAATCACCTGCGCGACCACTATGTGGCATCGGACAACATGGACATATCCGCCGAGCAGATTCTGTCGGATCTGAACAAGCTTGTCGCCGCGGTGGACATGGTGAACAAACTCGTCTTGGTGGGCGGCGAATCCTTGCTGCACCCCGAGATCGAGGCCATCCTCGAAGGCGTCATGGCCTTGCCCAAGGTGGGCGTGATCCATGTCATCACCAACGGTACCGTTCTAACAGGGAGAAG
>JAJZTV010000004.1 GCA_021847385.1 Pseudomonadota bacterium
GACATCATCCAGCCGGTGCTGCCCAAGGACCTGATGAAGGGCAAGATCAACTACCTGGTCAACCCGACCGGCGTGTTCGAGATCGGCGGCCCGCACGGCGACGCCGGCCTGACCGGGCGCAAGATCATCGTCGACACCTACGGCGGCGCGGCGCCGCACGGTGGCGGCGCCTTCTCCGGCAAGGACCCGTCCAAGGTCGACCGCTCGGCCGCCTATGCCGGCCGCTACGTGGCGAAGAACATCGTCGCCGCCGGCCTGGCCAGCAAGTGCCTGGTGCAAGTGTCTTATGCGATTGGGGTAGCCAAACCGACCAGCGTGATGGTCGAGACCTACGGCACCGGCAAGGTCTCCGACGAGCGCCTGACCGAGCTGGTCCTGCGCCACTTCGACTTGCGCCCGAAGGGCATCGTCAAGATGCTCGACTTGCTGCGGCCGATCTACCAGAAGACCGCCGCCTATGGCCACTTCGGCCGCGACGAGCCCGAATTTGGCTGGGAAGCGACCGACAAGGCGGCAGCATTGAAGGCCGACGCCGGCGTGTAATTTTGTTCCGCGCCACCCGGCGGGTGGCGTTGTCCTCGCTGAGGAGCGCTGCAACCCTACCGGGCCAGGCTCAGCCGGGATAGTCGAGTAGTAACGGCGCTCGTTCATTGCTTGAAGGAGTTTGAAATGAACGCACCTGCCAACTTCACCGACTACAAGGTCGCCGACATGGCCCTGGCCGACTGGGGCCGCAAGGAAATCCGTATCGCCGAGACCGAGATGCCCGGCCTGATGGCGATCCGCGAGGAATACGCCAAGAGCCAGCCGCTCAAGGGCGCGCGCATCACCGGCTCGCTGCACATGACCATCCAGACCGCGGTGCTGATCGAGACCCTGACCGCGCTGGGCGCCGAAGTGCGCTGGGCCTCGTGCAACATCTTCTCCACCCAGGACCACGCCGCCGCCGCCATCGCGGCCGACGGCATCCCGGTCTACGCGGTCAAGGGCGAGTCGCTCACCGAGTACTGGGACTACACCCACCGGATCTTCGAGTGGCCGGACGGCGGTTATTCCAACATGATCCTGGACGACGGCGGCGATGCCACCCTGCTGCTGCATTTGGGCGCCCGTGCCGAGAAGGACATCAACGTCCTGGCCAAACCGACCAGCGAGGAGGAGACCGTGTTGTTCGCCGCGATCAAGGCCAAGCTCAAGCAGGACCCGACCTGGTATTCCACCCGCCTGGCCCAGATCAAGGGCGTGACCGAGGAGACCACCACCGGCGTGCATCGCCTGTACCAGATGCACGAGCGCGGCGAGCTGAAGTTCCCCGGCATCAACGTCAACGATTCGGTGACCAAGTCCAAGTTCGACAACCTCTACGGCTGCCGCGAGTCGCTGGTCGACGGCATCAAGCGCGCGACCGACGTGATGGTCGCCGGCAAGATCGCCGTGGTCTGCGGCTACGGCGACGTGGGCAAGGGCTCGGCCCAGGCCCTGCGCGCCCTGTCGGCGCAAGTGTGGGTGACCGAGGTCGACCCGATCTGCGCCCTGCAGGCCGCGATGGAAGGCTACCGTGTGGTGACCATGGAATACGCCGCCGACAAGGCCGACATCTTCGTCACCGCCACCGGCAACTATCACGTCATCACCCACGACCACATGGCCAAGATGAAGGACCAGGCCATCGTCTGCAACATCGGCCACTTCGACAACGAGATCGACGTCGCCAGCATCGAGAAGTACCAGTGGGAAGAGATCAAGCCGCAGGTCGACCACATCATCTTCCCGGACGGTAAGCGGATTATTCTTTTGGCAAAAGGGCGCCTGGTGAACCTGGGCTGCGCCACCGGCCACCCGTCCTATGTGATGAGCTCGTCGTTCGCCAACCAGACCATCGCCCAGATCGAGCTGTTCCAGCACACCGACCAATACCCGGTCGGCGTCTACACCCTGCCCAAGCACCTGGACGAGAAGGTCGCCCGTCTGCAATTGAAGAAGCTCAACGCCCAGCTCACCGTGTTGACCAAGGAGCAGGCCGACTACATCGGCGTGCCGGTGCAGGGCCCGTATAAGGCCGAGCACTACCGGTATTGAGCCAGTCCTTGCTCGAAACAAAGGCCGCCATTGGGCGGCCTTTGTCATTGCGGTGAAGAAAAGGCTATACAAATCCGCTAGCTGGCTTCGGCCGCTCGCTTTGCGAGCTTAACCCTCGCTTTGCTCGGGTGAGCCTACGCCGAAACGCATTATTTGTTTACAAAAATGCGTTTTCGCGTATCATGCGCGGCAGTTGTGCACTGCAGTTATGGCTTTTCGCCGCATCGATGCGGCGTCTCTGACCTAAGGGACTGTACTCACAGCCCCATCAGCCCCAACCCCCAACGTTGCCTTTCCAGCGGCTTCGTGACATCCGGTTGGCGCCGATGTTACGTAGCCGAAGCGCCCGAATCCCGGGTGTCGCGGCGCTTTTGCCTGCTTTCCCGGCAGGCCGACGCTTTGCGGTTCGCCGCATGGAAAGGTATTTATGCAATTCTCCGAACTCGGTCTTCACGCCAACATCCTGAAGGCCATCGAGGCCACCGGTTACACCGAGGCGACCCAAGTGCAGGCCCAGGCCGTGCCCGCCGCCCTGGCCGGCGCCGATCTGTTGGTTTCATCCCAGACCGGCAGTGGCAAGACCGCTGCCTTCTTGTTGCCCAGCCTACATCGCTTGGTCGAGCCCTCTACTGCGCAGGGCAATGGCCCGCGCATCCTGGTGTTGGCACCGACTCGCGAGCTGGCCCAGCAGGTGGAAACGGCCGCCCGCACCTACGGTAAGGAGCTGCGCCGCTTGCGCACCGCCAGTCTGGTCGGCGGTGCACCTTACGGCCCGCAGCTCAAACAGTTGTCGCAGCCGGTCGACATCGTGGTCGCCACCCCCGGTCGCCTGATGGACCACATGGAGCGCGGCCGCATCGATTTCTCCCGCCTGGAGGTGCTGGTGCTGGACGAGGCCGACCGCATGCTGGACATGGGCTTCATCGATGACATCGAGGCCATCGTGGCCAAGACGCCGGCGACCCGGCAGACCCTGCTGTTCTCCGCCACGCTCGACGGCGTGGTCGGCAAGCTGGCGCGCCAACTCACCCGCGACCCGCAGCGCATCGAAGTGGCGGCGGTCAAGGCCGACAAGCCGCAGATCGAGCAACGCCTGCACTTCACCGACGACCATGAACACAAGTCGCGCCTGCTCGACCACTGGCTGCGCGATGCCGAGCTGAATCAGGCCGTGGTGTTCACCGCGACCAAGCGTTCGGCCGAGGAGCTGACCGACAGCCTGCGTGACCAGGGTCACCTGGCCGACGCCCTGCACGGCGACATGCCGCAGAACAAGCGCAACCGCACCATCCAGCGCTTGCGCGAGGGCCGCACCCGGGTGCTGGTGGCGACCGACGTCGCCGCCCGCGGCATCGATGTCGCCGGCGTCACCCACGTGATCAACTTCGACGCGCCGCGCCAGGCCGAGGACTACGTCCACCGCATCGGCCGTACCGGCCGCGCCGGCCGCAGCGGCATCGCGGTGACCCTGGTGCACCACCGCGAAAAGCACCTGGTGCGCGAGATCGAGCGCTACACCGGCCAGTCGCTCCAGGCCGAAACCATCCCCGGCCTGGAGCCCAAGGCCCGGCCGCCGCGGACCGAACAGCGTCCGCGCCAGGGTCAGGGCTATGGTCAGGGCTATGGTCAGGGCCAAGGCAAGTCCTGGGGCGCGCGCAAGGAAGGCGCGGGCAACTGGTCCGACCGTCCGGCCCGGCCGCAGGGCGGCTACAAGAAGGACGGCTACGCCAAGCCTTACGGCGAGCGGGGCGAAGGCGGCTTCAAGCGCGAGGGCCGGCCCAACGGCGACGCGCAGCCGCGTTCCGACTGGAACAACAAGCCGCGCTCGGATTGGCGCGACAAGCCTTATGGCCTGTCGGGCGAGCAAGCGCCGCGTGCCTATGATCGCAACAACGCGGGCAATAGCCAGCCCAAGCGCGCCGAGCGCGGTGCCGATCCGGCCCGACGCGAGGACAGCTGGAAGTCGCCTGCCGAGTGGAACAACCGTGGCCCGCGCAAGGCCTATGCCGGCGCCAAGCCGACGGCCAGCAAGCCCGCCGCCAAGCGTAGCAATCGCTGGGACTGATTGTTCTTTTAGTTGAAAATGAAACGGCCGCATCTGCGGCCGTTTCATTTTGCCGGCATTCACTAGCTCCGTAAGTCACGCAATGCAATTTTTTCGCTGGGCTGCAATTCATTTAGGCCAGAGCACTGTGGATCGTCGAGAGATTTCACGATCAAGTATTGCAGGCCCCTACGAGTTGATCTTTGGTCAAAATCGCCAATTGGTACGGGAATTTGATTAATAATGCCTCGTGCAATCTCAGTATTCCAGCAGGCTAAAGCAACAAGAGCTTTCTGAAGTTCTTGGATAAATGCCGTCATTTCACCTGGCTCAATTGCTTCATAACGGTTCATACATTCGACAGCTGCATACGTTCCAACTAGACAAGACTCCATTGTGGGCTTCGGTAATCCAGGCCTTGCGGAGATTTTTAGTCTGGTTGTTATTGATTGCAGGCGGTGCGGGCCGTAAGAGTGCTTAAAACGGTTTATTGCCTCGAGTGAGGCATCCTTTGTCATTGGTGCCCAGTCCATTCCACGTACATCAACAAGGTCCCAATGGATGTCAGATGCTCGGCCATAGAGAACTGCCCCCCGCAAGTCTGCTGCTTGTAGTGAGGCGCTAACATAGTCGACGCCTTGGAGGCGCGTATCCTGTAAATCAGCCCCTAGCAGTATAGCTCCCTGTAAATTTGCGCCTTGTAACTGCGCACCCCGTAAGCTAGCGCCAGCTAGCCCTGCCCACTCTAAGTTTGCACCTTCCAGCTGCGAGCCCCATAAGTCTGCGCCGTCGAGTGCTGCTCCCTGTAAATTTGCGCCTTGTAACTGCGCGCCCTGTAAGCTTGCGCCTGCAAGCACAGCCCCCCCTAAGTCTGCACCTTGAAGCTGGGCGCTCTCTAAGTGTGCACCTAGGAGGTGTGCAAACTGTAAATTTGCGCGTGACAAGATGGCGTTGTAGATGCGTGCATGGCGCAAGCTACGTCTTTCAAGATTGATTGGCTCAATCATATTTATCGCTTCTTCCCATTGGCCGGAGCGGATTGCTGCTGTTTGTTCCGGTTTCGACGCACCCGCCAGTAAAACCGAATCGCTCAGATTCAGCCGGCGCTGCCTAGCAAGATATAAAACTGATATGACAGTTGAATCGATATGGTCGTGTTGTGTGAGAAGTGCACGCTGCCGTATGGGCCCAAGGACTCTATCAACAAGGAATTGGCTGTTGACCAAAGCTTTATTCAACGGAGTGATATCGATTACGGACCCGTTGTTTATGTGTTCACTGCCCGCCGGTAGCCAAAAAAGGCTAGGCCTCATTTTCATCAATGATCCCGCCTCTGCAACTAGGCTGGACCTGGCCTGTGCATGGACTATGAATCTTTCTAGCCATTCTCCATCGACAAGTAGCGCTGGTGGTAACAACGCACCAATCCAAAGCGCCAACAGCAGCGCCGTGCTGCCGCGAGGTGTTTGAGCAAATCGGATTGCCGCAATAGGTATCAATAGAAGCGGCCCGAGTATGAAAAGTGCGAACAAATCGGCCCTGATGCCCGTGACCATAATGCCAAGGGCTACGATCACGAATAGCACATTAATCAATATGCGCCGACGGAATTGAGGCCCGGCCTTGCCTAGCAGCGCTGCCGCTAACGGCGACAAGACGAGCAATGAGAGACCGGTACCGGATACAGTTAACGAAGCCCCCAGCAAAAACAAAATCAGGCCCACAATGAGGAGCACCGGCACAGCCCAACTCTTGCGGTAAGGCAGATGCGCTGAGGCCAACTCGCGCCAATAGACGCGCCAGTCGTCGTTACGGTGAATGATGATGGGCCATAGCGCCACGATGATTGCGACATCGAGCCAGATGGCGATGCGCTGCGCCCAGGTGACGGCCTCGTTCTGGTAGGCGAGAAAACCGATTTGCAGCGCAAACAGGCTGGCGAGTGGCAGCAAGATTACGGTAGTCGAAACCAGCAGGCCGAACAGGGTTTGCACTGCCCGGCTGGGCCGGCCGACCAAGTAATAGCTGTAGGGGAAGATGTGCAGGCGATCGCGCAGGCCGCCGAGGCCTTCGTGTGTTGGCGCTGCGGCATCGAAGGCATAAAGCTTGCGCGACAGCAGTTGCAATTGCAGCAGCAGGTTGAGGTGCACCAGCGCCAGCAGGTAGGGTGCGGCGGCATAGAAGCCGACGATGGGCACTTCGACATCGACGACGGGCAGGCGGATGCCTTTGCCGATCAGGAGGTCGAGGTCGGTGGTGCCGAAGACGATGACTAGCACATAGGAGCACGCCGCCATGAAGGCGACATGCAGTACCGCCACGTGTTGCGATGCGCTGTTGGCGTCGGCGAGCAGGGCCTCGGCATCGAGGCTGGTCTTCTTTTTTCTGCGCCACGTGATAGGCATGGTCGTGCTCTCCCTGAATGATGTAATCCGGCGGCTTGGGCCGCTCTCTTCTTCGGGCTATTTGATCATGGTCGGTCCGTGTCCGCCAGGCCCGGCTGCCCGGCCGATAATCGCTGGGACTGATCGCCAAGCACCGCAACAAAAACGGCCGCTGATGCGGCCGTTTTTATTTGGGACTGACGGGCGGCTTATTTAGCCAAGCCGAAGCTCTTCACCGCCTGGTCGAACACGGACTTGTCGACCTTACCCTTCTCGCCCCAGAGGACCACCATGTACTGGCCGCCGTCCTTCAAGTATTGGGCGGTATGCTTTTCATAGACCTTGCCGCCGTCCTTCCAAGTGGTATGCAGGTAGTTGCCGGCCTCGCCCGCGACGGTCAGCGCCCCTTCGCCCACCACGGCGTGGTCTTTGCCGTCATAGCGCTTGCCCTCGGCGCCGATGCGCCATTTCTTGAACTCGTCCAGCGAGAATTCCGGACCTTGGACCTTGCGCAGATAGACGCCTTCCAGCGTGCTGCCGGTCTTGGGGTCCTTGAAGAAGAGCATGAGCAGGTTGTCCAGGTCCTTGTAGCCGGGGGCCCAGCCGGTGGGGACATCCATCTCGAAACGGGTGCCGGACAGCTTGCTGCTGTCGGCGGCGGTGGCGGTCAAGGCCAGGCAAAGGCCGAGCGTGGCGAACAGGATGTGAAACAGGCGCATGGCGGATCTCCTTGTAGTCATGGTGTCGCGCGGCGCGATAGGTCCGCCGCACGGCCATGGTAGCGCCAGGACCGCGCTAGCGATTTAGCATGAAGCTACTAGGGGGATGCCGCAGGCGCTTAGCCCGCGTGGTATTGCCGGCTCTCGGCATGCACGGTGTCGACCAGCACCCGCACGTTGTCCGGCGGAGTGAACTGGGAGATGCCATGGCCCAGGTTGAACACGTGGCCATGGCCATGGCCGAACGAGGCAAGCACGTGCTTACTCTCGGTCGCCACCGCCTCGGGTGTGGTGAGCAGGATGGTCGGGTCGAGGTTGCCTTGCAGCGCGACCTGGTCGCCGACACGCTTGCGCGCCGCGCCGATGTCGATGGTCCAATCCAGGCCGACTGCATCGGCTCCGCATTGGGCGATCTGTTCCAGCCACAGGCCGCCGCCCTTGGTGAACACGATGCGCGGCACGATGCGGCCGTCGTGCTCGCGCTTGAGCGCCGCCATGATCCGCGCCATATAGGGCAGCGAGAACTCCAGATAGGCCGCCTGCGACAGCATGCCGCCCCAGGAGTCGAACACCATCACCGCCTGGGCGCCGCATTCGATCTGGGCGTTCAGGTAGTCGATCACCGCCTGCGTGGTCACATCGAGGATGTGGTGCAAGAGATCGGGCCGGGAATACATCAGCGTTTTCAGCTTGGTATAGCTGTCGCTGCCCTCGCCCTCGACCATGTAGCAGGCCAGGGTGAACGGGCTGCCGGAGAAGCCGATCAGCGGCACCGAGCCGTCGAGCGCACGGCGGATCTCGCTCACCGCGTCGAGCACATAGCGCAGGTGGTCGTGTGGGTCCGGCGCCTTGAGGTCGCGGATCGCCCATTCCTCGCGCAGCGGCCGCTCGAACTTCGGCCCTTCGCCCTCGGCGAAGTACAGGCCGAGGCCCATGGCATCGGGGATGGTCAGGATGTCGGAGAACAGGATCGCGGCGTCCAGGTCGTAGCGGGCCAAGGGTTGCAGGGTCACCTCGGTGGCCAGTGACGGGCTCTTGCACAGGTTGAGAAAACTGCCGGCCCGTTGGCGGGTCTCGCAGTATTCCGGCAGGTAGCGGCCGGCCTGGCGCATCAGCCAGACCGGTGTGTAGTCGGTGGGTTGGCGCAGCAGGGCGCGCAGGAAGGTGTCGTTCTTCAGGTGGCTCATGGCATATCCAGGAAATCAGGCCGCCATTTTACCCCAGCCTGGTGCCCCTACCGGGCGCCGGTCCCGTCCTCATGCCGTTCGTACCAATATCGGCGCCGTCTCTATCGATCTATTTGGTAGATCGGATTAATCATAACAATTCATTAGATCAATTATCGTCATCTCCCTAAGATTCGTTCGTCGCTTCACACCGAGCCGACTTACCCAACCTAAGGAGATGCAAATGCAGTCTTTGATCAACACCGAAATCAAACCCTTCAAGGCCCAGGCCTACCAGAACGGCCAGTTCGAGCACGTCAGCGACGATGACCTGAAGGGCAAGTGGTCCGTGGTCTTCTTCTACCCGGCCGACTTCACCTTCGTCTGCCCGACCGAGTTGGGCGACCTGGCCGACAACTACGCCGAGTTCCAGAAGCTGGGCGTCGAGATCTACGCCGTGTCGACCGACACCCACTTCACCCACAAGGCCTGGCACGACACCTCCGAGACCATCGGCAAGATCCGCTTCCCGATGATCGGTGACCCGACCGGCACCCTCACCCGCAACTTCGGCGTGATGATCGAAGAGGCCGGCCTGGCCGAGCGCGGCACCTTCGTGATCGACCCGCAGGGCAAGATCCAGATCATCGAGATCAACGCCGGCGGCATCGGCCGCGACGCTGCCGAGCTGCTGCGCAAGGTCAAGGCCGCCCAGTACGTCGCCGCCCACCCGGGCGAGGTCTGCCCGGCCAAGTGGAAGGAAGGCGAGGCCACCCTGGCCCCGTCGCTCGACCTGGTCGGCAAGATCTAAACCCTAACCGCGCCCGGGTCGCCCCGGGCGCAATTTCCCAGATGGTAAAACCGAGGCGTTGCCGAGATGCGCGCCGACGCCTTCGTCCTGCCATCCGCCATTTGGAGAACACCATGCTCGACAGCAACATCAAGACCCAATTGCAGGCCTACCTCGAAAAACTCATGCAGCCGATCGAGCTGGTCGCCAGCCTCGACGACAGCGACAAGGCGCGCGAGCTACGCGCACTGCTGGAGGACATCGCCAGCCTGTCGGACAAGGTGAGTTTGGTGGAGAACGGCAACGACGCCCGCCGGCCCTCGTTCTCGGTCGGCCGGCCGGGCGAGGCCACGCGTATCCATTTCGCCGGCATCCCCATGGGCCACGAGTTCAGCTCGCTGGTGCTTGCCCTGCTGCAGACCGGCGGCCATCCGGTCAAGCTGGACGCCGAGGCGGTCGAGCGGATTCGCGCCCTGCCCGGCGAGTACCGCTTCGAGACCTATATCTCGCTGTCCTGCCACAACTGCCCGGAGGTGGTGCAGGCCCTGAACACCATGGCCGTGCTCAACCCCAACATCCAGCACGCGATGATCGACGGTGCCCTGTTCCAGGACGAAGTCGCGACTCGTCAGATCATGGCCGTGCCCAGCACCTATCTGAACGGCGAGCCCTTCGCCCAGGGTCGCATCGGGGTCGAGGAGATCCTGGCCAAGCTCGATACCGGCGCCGCCGCCCGCGATGCGGCCAAGCTGGCGCGCAAGGAGCCGTTCGACCTCTTGGTGGTCGGCGGCGGCCCGGCCGGTGCGGCGGCGGCCATCTATGCCGCGCGCAAGGGCATCCGCACCGGCGTGGTGGCCGAGCGCTTCGGCGGCCAGGTCATGGATACCCTGGCCATCGAGAACTTGATCTCGGTGCCGCAGACCGAAGGCCCGAAGCTGGCCATGGCCCTGGAGCAGCAGGTCAAGGAATACGCGGTCGACATCATGAACCTGCAGCGGGCCGAGGCCCTGGTGCCGGCGGCCGAGGGCGGCTTGACCGAGGTGCGCCTGGAGAACGGTGCGGTGCTCAAGGCCAAGAGCGTGGTCGTCGCCACCGGCGCCCGCTGGCGCGAGATGAACGTGCCCGGCGAGAAGGAATACCGCGGCCGCGGCGTCGCCTACTGCCCGCACTGCGACGGCCCCTTGTTCAAGGGCAAACGGGTGGCGGTGATCGGCGGCGGCAACTCCGGCGTCGAGGCGGCCATCGACCTGGCCGGCGTTACTGCCCATGTCACCTTGCTGCAGTCCAGCGAGAACTTGAAGGCCGATGCCGTGTTGCAGGACAAGCTCTATGGCTTGGCCAACGTCACGGTGATCAAGAACGCGCGGACCACCGAGGTCCATGGCGACGGCAGCAAGGTGACCGGCCTCAGCTACACCGACCGCACCAGCGGTGCGCGCCACCGGCTCGAGTTGGCAGGCGTCTTCGTGCAGATCGGCCTGCTGCCCAACACCGATTGGTTGAAGGGCGCGGTCGCCCTGTCGAAATACGGCGAGATCGAAGTGGATGCGAAGGGCCAGACCTCGGTACCCGGCGTCTTCGCCGCCGGCGACGCGACCACTGCGCCCTTCAAGCAGATCATCATCGCCATGGGCGAGGGGGCCAAGGCCAGCCTCGCCGCCTTCGACCACATGATGCGTACATCAGTGCATACGAAGGTTGCATAAAGACCGGCCGTGGCTATGCGGCTGATCTGGGCGGTGTGATCCAGCCTTGGCTGTAGAACAACATGTAGAGCCCGATGTTCAGCGCAATGAGCAGGAATACCGTGAGAAAACCGATGGCGGCGTCGCTGATGAAGCGCGGTGCGAGCCAACGGGTAATTCGCCAGAGCGGCCGGGTGATCTTGTCGAAGAAGCGGTAGACGAAATTCTCGCGGTAGCGTTGCCCGGCGAGGATGGCCAGGAGGCCCTGTCCGATAAAGGTATAGATCAGCAGTCGGATCAGCAATTGCAGGACTTGGTAGATGGCATACATATCCATGGAACTCTCCAAATGAACGGGGCCCGCCTAAGCGGGCCCCGGTTCAGTTCAACACTGGGCGGTCAAGCCGCTTCGGTGCTGACATCGCCCTTCAGGGCAGGGTAGCGGACGTGCTCGACCAGGTCTTGGGTCTTCGTGTCCGGCGCCTTGCTCAGCAGGCTGACCACGATGATGGTCAGGAAACCGGCGGGGATGCCGAAGATGCCGGCCGAGATGTCGGTGATGCCGAACCACTTGTCCATACCGTAGAACTTCACGTTGATCAGGTAGTACAAGGTGAGGCCGAGGCCGACGATCATGCCGGTCACCGCACCCGCCTTGGTTGCCCGCTTCCAGAAGATGCCTAGCACCAGGGCCGGGAAGAAGCAGGAACCGGCGATCGAGAAGGCCCAGGCCACCATCGACAGGATGGTATCGGGCTTCAACGAGGCCACGTAGGCGGCGATCAAGGCGACGACCAGCAACAGGCCCTTGGACACCGCCAAGCGGCGGGTGGTCGAGGCATTTTGATCGATCATCTTGTAGTAGACATCGTGCGACAGCGCGTTGGCGATGGTCAGCAGCAGACCGTCGGCGGTGGACAGGGCCGCCGCCAAACCGCCAGCGGCGACCAAGCCGGCCACTACATAGGGCAAACCCGCGATCTCCGGCGTGGCCAACACGATCACGTCGGGGTTCAGGGTCAGCTCGGCCAGTTGCAGGATGCCGTCGTGGTTGATGTCTTCCACTTTGACCAGACCGACCTTGGCCCAGGAGGCTACCCAGCTCGGCAGATCGGCGATGTGGGTGCCGATCAGGCTGGTATAGACCTCGTACTTCGCGAACACGGCATAGGCCGGGGCGGTGAAGTAGAGCAGGAAGATGAAGAACAGCGACCAGAACACCGACTCCCGGGCCTCTTTCACGCTCGGCGTGGTGTAGAAGCGCATCAGGATGTGCGGCAGCGCGGCCGTGCCCACCATCAGGCAGAAGGTCAGCGCCAGGAAGTTCAGTCGGGCGGTGTTGCGCGCCTTGTCATCCTTGCCCGGGAAGGCCTCGGCATGATGGGTCAGCGGGCTGGATTTTTCCTTGGCGGTGGCTTGGTCCTTCTTCAGCTTGTCCACCAGGGCCGCGGAGTTTTTCGGAAACTCGTCCACGGCCTTCTGCGCCTTGCCGATCTTGTCGGCATCGCCGCCAGCCTTGGCTTCGTCCAACTTGGCCACGACGCCCTGTTTCTCGGCATCGTAAACGGCCATGTCGCCGCCCTCCAGGGCCTTGATCTTCTCGCCGATCCCTTTGGCGCGCTCGGCATAGGCCTCGCGAGCGGTCAACTGCGCCGGGTCGGCCATGATGGCGTTCTCGCGCTCGGTGACCTTCTGCAACACCGTGCCATACACGGCCTGCGGCACCGGGATGCCGGTGACCTTGTAGGACATGAACACCACGGGCACCAGGTAGGCGATGATCAGGATGACGTACTGGGCCACCTGGGTCCAGGTCACTGCGCGCATGCCGCCCAGGAACGAGCAGACCAAGATACCGGCCAGACCGGCGAACACGCCGACCTCGAAGGTGATGCCGAGGAAGCGGCTGGTGATGATGCCGACGCCATAGATCTGGGCGGTTACATAGGTGAACGAGGCCAGGATGGCGCCGACCACCGCGATGGTTCTGGCGGCGTTGCCACCGTAGCGGGCACCCATGAAGTCGGGGATGGTGAACTGGCCGAATTTGCGCAGGTAGGGCGCCAGGAACAGCGCCACCAGCACATAGCCGCCGGTCCAGCCCATGACGAAGGCAAGGCCGTCATAGCCCTTGGCGTATAGCGTGCCGGCCATACCGATGAAGGATGCCGCGGACATCCAGTCGGCGCCGGTGGCCATGCCGTTGAACAGGGCGGGCACCTTGCGACCGGCGACGTAGTATTCCGACACGTCGGCGGTGCGGCTCATGATGCCTATGCCGGCATAGAGCGCGACCGTGGCGGCCATGAAGGTCCAGCCGATCCACTTGTCGGGCATGCCCATCGACTCCGCGACCGCCAGGGCGAGCACGAATAGGATGAAGCCGCCGGTATAGAAGCTGTAATACTTCTTGAGTTGCTGAGCGAATGCGCTAGCCATCTTATTTGCCCTCCTCGGCGACGCCGTATTCATCGTCCAGTTTGCCCATGCGCTTGGCATAGAACCAGATGATCAGCACATAGATGATCAAGGCCCCTTGGGCGCCCATATAAAAGGCAAAGGGGAAGCCGAAGATGGTGATTTCGCTGAGTTCGCGGGCGAAGTAAATCACGACATAGGTGGCCACGAACCAGATGGCGAGCAGAATCCCGGTCATATTCAGGTTTCTGCGCCAGTACTCACGGTGCTTCTCCGTCAGTTGCATAACGCTCTCCTCGTTTGGTGGTGTGGATCGCTGTCTTGGACGACACCTCTGATGTGTGCCTTGCCGAATCTCCCCTACCTTGCACTGACAGCCGTGCAAGGCCGCCACAGTATATGCCTACCAGAGAGGCGTTCAAGCGCTTTTTCGGACCGGCGAAACACCGCGCAGACGCTCGATGCGAGGGCGTTCCGGTCTTCATATGCTGGCGCCGAGCCAGCGCTGAGCCTTCTCCTGCCCCAGTAAATCTCGATAGCATTGCAGCCCATGCGCTTGTGCCAGCGGCAGGGCGGTCAAGAACAATTGGGCCGTAGCCAGGGCGTCGGCCAGCGCATTGTGCCGCGCGTAGTTGCCGATGCCGAAGTGGCGGGTCCAATGATCCAGCGCTCGATGCGAGCGAGCCAGCTCCGGCAATAGGCTGGGCATGACATAAGCCAGATCCAGCCAAGGAGGGTGGAAATCGAAACCTAGAAAGGTTTTGCAGGCCCGACGGATCATGGTCGCGTCGAAGGCGACATGGAAGGCGACCAGGGGTGAGCTGCCTAGATAGCCGAGAAAACGCAGCAAGGCCTCGCCCGGTTCGAACCCCTCGCGCTGCCGCTCGCCGCCGATGCCGTGGACCAGGATATTATCCTTGCCGCTGACTTCGCTTTGGCGCAGCACGATTTCGAAGCTGTCGGCCAAGTGGATACGGCCATGATGGACGGCGACGGCGCCGATCGCGATCAAGCGGTCGCGCCGCATATCCAAACCGGTGCTTTCGACATCGATCACCACATAGCGTTCTTGCTCGAACGGCAGGGCGAGATCGGCGGCGGGCAAGGCTCGCCAGGCGGCGAGACGCTCGGCCAGTTCGGGCGGCAGCGCCACCCGGTCGAGGCGGCGGGCCAGCCAATGCCGAAGCGGCAGGCTCATGCCTGGTAGTCCAGGGCCAGCCGTGCCTGGATCTTGCGCGCCTGGCGGAAGGCCTCTTTCAGGATGCGGCGGTCGAGCTCGTTGAGCCGGTCGGGGTTGATGCGGTTGTCCAGCGCTTGGCCGGACTCATTCTCCTCATGCTGACGGCGCAGGCGTAGCAACTGGATAAAGAAAAAAGCGGCAATCCAGGCCTCGATCTCCGCCTTGGGGAGGTTGAGTTTGAGGCCGGCCTGGCGCAGACGCTGAGCGGTGCCGGTGGCGGCCGAGCCGGTGGCCAGCGCAAAGACCCGGGCGGCATCGACGAAGGGCATGGCGCCGTTGAGCTTGAGGTCCAAGGTATCGGCATGGTCGCCGCCCGATTCGGTGACAAAGTCACGGACCAGACCCAGGGGCGGCCGATTGCGCAGCGCGTTGGCCACCATCTGGTGCAGGAAGCGAGGGGTGGCCGCGGCCTTGGCGCAGAGCCATTGACGCAATTGATCGGCCAGCGGGGTTTGGCCGTAGAGCGGCCGGAAGTCGAAGAAGATGCTGGCGTTGAGCAGGGCCTCGGGATCGCCGGCGTCGATCCAGCGGGCGAACAACACCTTCCATTCGGCCAGCGACAGGCACCACTTCGGGTTCATCGCCATGATTTGGCCACGGCACAAGGGGAACCCGCAGGCATCCAGGGCCCGGTTGATCCGTTCGGCCAGCGACAGGCATTCGGCACGCACGGTCTCGGGGTCTTCGCCCGCACGGACCTCGAAGATGATGCCGTTGTCCTGGTCGGTCGCCAGCGTTTGCTCCAACCGGCCCTCCGAGCCGAAAGCCAACCAGCATAGACGGTCGAGTCCGGCATCGGCGCATTCCAATTCGATGACCCGTTGGGTCAGCAGGTCGTTCAGCGTGGACAGCAGCAGGGTCAACTGTTCGGCGCCAACGCCCTGGGCCAGCATGTTGTGGCCAAGCTGGCGGATGTCCTGCGCGGCCTGCTGCAGCTGGCCGAGTTCGTTGGCGCTACGGATCGCGGAGGAGATTTGGGTGACGCCAATGCGCTGCAGCGAGAACAGATCTTTCTCCGAGATCACGCCGACCAACCGGTTGCCATCGACCACCAGCACGTGGCGGAAGCCGTGTCTAGCCATGGCCAAGGCCGCTTCAAAGGCGTGGGCGCTAGGCGGCAGGCCAAGCGGTTGCGGACTCATCAACGCCTGGATCGGTGTGTCGAGAGGGGCATTGGGCAGGATGACCCGGCCGATCAGGTCGCGCACCGTGAAGATACCCAGCGGTTGCGCGTCGGCCTGCGTGACAACGATGGAGCCGATGCCCTGCTCGCGCATGATTTCCAAGGTTCGGCGCAGCGGCGTCTCCGGGCTGCAGGTGATCGGGGCGCGGCGAATCAAGCCGCCTAGGCGGCTTTCCAGCGATTGCTGTTCGGTGCTGGCCGATAGATAGCGGGCTTGGGTTTGACGCTGCGATTGGGCCAGCAGGTCGGCCAGGCGCAGGGTGCAGAAGGCATGAAACGGCGGCGACAGATCGAGCAGGCTGTGGAAATCGGCGGCCGGTAGTTCATAGCAGAAGACATCGGTCTCGGCGCGGAAGTGGCTGATGGCCGCTCGGCGCGAGAGTAGGGCGCCGATTGGGAAGCATTCGCCCTCGTGCAGCTCAAGCCAGGCCGCTTCGCCTTCGCGTTCGCCGCGGACGATGCCCTGTTTGATGATGTAGAAGGTTTGCGCCGCGCCCTGGTCCGGTGCCAGCACGGCTTCGCCTTTGCCGTAATAACCGATCTTGAGGCGCTCGGCCAGCCAGGCCAGATGCGTCTGCGCCATGCGGTCGAACGGCGCATGGCGCGATAAGTGGTCGACGGTGGCGGCGATGAGGGCGGCGTCAATGGGCATGCTCGGCTCCGGCTAGACCCGGATACTATAGCGGCAAGCTGGCCCAGCCGGCCGGGGGTACTAGGCCAAAAGTTATAGACGTCTACATCCTTTGGCCAATTGTTAAGCCAAAACAGGCGATTATGATAGACCCTGATTGCAGCGCGTTGATTTCGAAACTCGCGGCGGTCAGGGAGAGAATTCCAGAAAACTCCTCCAGAGTTTTTCGCCGGGCCCCGTGCCCGGCTTTCTTTTTTTATAGCCCCAGTCTTTGCCACAAGGCGCTGGTCAGCGCGGCCTGGTTCAGCGTGTAGAAATGCAGGCCGGGCGCACCACCGGCCAATAGGCGGTCGCACATGCCGGTCACGAAATCCAGGCCGAAGGCCTTGATCGAGGCGGTGTCGTCGTAATAGCTCTCCAGCTTTTTTGCCAGCCAGCGAGGGATGTCCGCGCCGCACATCGCCGAGAAGCGCGCCAGTTGCGCATAGTTGGAGATCGGCATGATGCCCGGCACGATCGGGATGGTGATTCCACGGGCCTGGCAGTCGTCGACGAAGTTGAAATAGGCGTCGGCGTTGAAAAAATATTGCGTGATGGCGGCATTGGCGCCGGCATCGACCTTGCGCTTGAAATTGGTCAGGTCGTCGGTGTAGCTGCGCGCCTGCGGGTGCGTCTCGGGATAGGCCGCGACTTCGAGCTCGAACCAGTCGCCGGTCTCTTGCCGGATGAACGCCACCAATTCGTTGGCATAGCGGAACTCGCCGGGATCGGCCACGCCCGAGGGCAAGTCGCCGCGCAGGGCGACGATGTGGCGAATGCCGTGCGATTTGTAGATATCGAGGATTTCGCGGATGTTGGCACGGGTCGAGCCGATGCAGGACAGGTGCGGCGCGGCGGCCAGCCCTTCGCTTTGGATCTCCAGCACGGTCTCCAGGGTGCGGTCGCGGGTGGAGCCGCCGGCGCCGAAGGTGACCGAGAAGAACTTGGGCTTGAGCTGGGCCAATTGCTTGCGCGTTTCGCGCAGCTTGACCACGCCCTCGTCGGTCTTGGGCGGAAAGAATTCGATACTGAAGGTGGCTTGTGTCATGTCGAAAGGGTCCCGTTTAAGTGTTGGATTTTAACTCAGCGCCAAGCCTAGGCCCTTGCCGATCAGCCAAGTGGCCGTGCCGGCCGCGCTCCCGATCAGCAGCATGCGCAGGCCGCCCAGGAGGGCGCGGTTGCCGGTGAATAGGCTGAGGGTGGCGCCGATACCGAATAGGCAAATGGCGGTGACCACAGCGGTGCCGAGTAAGGCAATGCGGCCGGAGAACAGAAAGTAGGGCGCGAGCGGCAATAGGGCGCCGACGGCGAAGGCCAGGAAAGAGGCGGTGGCGGCCAGTTGCGGCGAGCCCAGCTCGGCCGGATTCAAGCCCAATTCCTCGCGGGCCAAGGTGTCGAGCGCTTGATCCGGGTCGCGGATCAGGGCCTTGGCCACCCGCTCGGCTTCTTCCTTGGCAATGCCCTTGGCTGCGTAGATGAGGGCCAGCTCGGCCGCCTCTTCTTGCGGATATTGGTCGAGCTCTTCGCGCTCCAGTGCGATCTGGTATTCGTAGAACTCGCGCTGGGCGCGCACCGAGACATATTCGCCGGCCGCCATCGAAAAGGCCCCGGCCAGCAGGCCGGCGATGCCGGACAGGATGATGATGCCCGGTTCGGCCCCGGCCCCGGCCACGCCGAGGATCAGGCTGGCGTTCGACACCAAGCCGTCGTTCACGCCGAATACCCCGGCCCGCAGACCGCCGCTGCCCGGCATGCGGTGGCGGCCGACATCGATCTGATCGGTGCGGGTCGGCATGGCGTGCGGCAACGGCGCGTTGTACAGGCTCATGCCGCGGACCTTCATCGCGGCCAAGATGCTACGGAGCGGCGCGACGCCCAGGCGCCCGACCAGCCAGGCAACCAGGCGGGCGCGCAGATCGGGGCGAAAGTCGGCGGGCACCGGTTCGCCCGCCTTGCGCAGCTCCACGGCCCAGAGCTTGGCCTGTTCGTCCGCGGCTTGGGCCAGTTCCAGAAACAGCACTTGGCGCGGCGTGCCGGCCTCGGCATCGGACACGATGCGGTAGAGGTAGGCCGAGCGCTTTTCTTCTTTCCAGCTATCCAGGGCGTGCACGATGTTTAGCGGTGATAGGTCAGATGCGATTATCGCGCACGGCTAGTCCTTCGCTTCAATTTTGCCATCCTTGAGGAAGAGCGGATTGAATAGCCACAGATAGAGGCCGATGCCAAGGGACAGGACGATGGTCCCGGCCAATGCGGCCCAGTGCAAGATTTGCTCGCCCCCGTTCAGGCGCAGCGCGCGAAATATCGGCAGGCCCTTTAATTCGTTTTGGATGCCGCCGTGGCTGAGCAGCAAACCGAGCAGGAAGACGACCACTGCACGGAACGCGTCGCCAAGCGTGAGCGGGCTGGAGACCAGCACCCGATCGCCATAATAGGCGTAGCCAAACCCGAGCAAGCCGAGCGTGGGCACGAGATAGGCCAGGCCGCGCAGGGCGGCCTGCCAGGGCGTCAGAAAGAACGGCCGTAGAAACTGGCGTGCGCCGACCTTGATCCGGCGATGCAGCCAGATCAAGCGCAGGTTATCGCTCAGGTAATGGCGAATCGCCAGGAACCGCCAATTTTGGCGTTGCCATCGGCCGCTGGAGAGCGTGCGCAATGGGCCCTGTTCAATCCGTTCGTGCGCGAGGTTGTAGCCGTCATACATCAGGGTATAGGCCTCGGCGTCGCTGAAGGCATCGAGATCGGTGCGAATGTTGGACAAGCGATAGATCGTCCCCTCGGGCCGATCGGCCGGGCCGGGGAAGTTCGGGTAATCGACGCTGTTGGCAAACGATTGGCGGGTATGGGCCAAGGCGTAGCCCTGCATGCCGCTTTCCTTGCGCAGCCCGGCGATGGCCGGGTCGTCCGGGTCGCAAGTCGCCTGCTGCAGGGTATGGCCGGAATCCACCCGATACAGGATGTCGCTGCGGATCTTGTCCATCATCACTTCGTTGGCGCGTTGGGCCACCTGGAAAAACTTGGTACCGAGGATGGGCTGGTCGTCGAGCTGGCCGCTGGCGTCGCTGATCACGAAATGCGTGCAGTGTTGGCCATACAAGGCGTCGACGCCTTGGTTGTCGTAGACACCGCCATCGCACAGCTCGACGACGATATCTTGGTTGGCGCCGATTTTATAGAGATCGTGGATGGCCAGCGGCGGAAAGATGCCCGGCACGGCAGCCGAGGCGGCCACGGCGTCGGCCAGGGTCAGGCTGTTGAGCACGCTCTGCCGCTTTTCGGGCAGCGGCCACTTGTCCGTCGGCGGTGGGTTGCGGCCGTCGAAACGCAAAATCGGCAGATAAAAACCGACATCGTTCTGTAGGGTGAAGGCGCACAGCGGTTCCGGTTCGCCGACGTAGGAGCCGGTGAAATGCCAAGGGTGGCCGGTGTTCAGGCAGGTCGCGTTGATGACCAGGATGGGGATCTTGTATTCCTGCGCGGCATTGTAGGTGTCGACCTCGACCGGCTTGCCAGCCGGCGCGATGTGGATGTCGCGCAAGGCGATGTTGGGTTCGCCGCCGGCATCGTCGTAAAAATAGCAGTTCAGCAATTCGGCCATGTGATCGCTGCGTGAATAGTTTTCGCGCAGCATCTTGGCGTTTTTCCATGGGTTGAGGAACAGGCGCAGGCGGATGTTTTTTTGCACCGCGACCAGAAAATCGCGCTCGATCTCTGCCACGATCTGGCGATAGATCGCCGGCGTCGGTTGCGGGCTGCCCGGTCGCCGGCCTTCGAGCAAGCGCTTCAGCTTGAGGTAGTAATACGCCCCGATGATCGAACCGCCGGAGACGGTCGAGATCACTTCCACCTTGTGCAACATCTCCCGCTCCGCCAGCGCGGCGAGCACGCCGATGTGGAACAGCGAGGCGCGAAAGCCGCCGCCGGAAAGGCAGAGGCCGAGTTTGGTCGGTGCGGTCGTGGCCATGGTTCCCCCCCTTGCGTCTACCAGCCGTGCAGCGCAAAAAAGCCGGCGCGGTTCAGCGTGTCTTTGCCATAGTCGCGGCCGGCGGTGTAGTAGTCGATGTCGAGTTGATTTTGCACCGCCTTGATCACGTTGCCGGCGCCGCAGTTGTAGGCGGCGAGCGCGGCTTGCATCAGGGCCTGGCCGGAGAGTTGCAGCTTGCGCGCGAGCAGGTCGCGGTTTTGCGCCAGCACCTGGCAGCCGTAGGCGAGGTTGGCGGCCGGGTCTTGCCAGTTGCCGGTACGGGCGAACTCGTGGGCGTCGTAATCGATTTGCATCAGGCCGCGGCCGAAGCCGCCGCCGTCGGGCGGCAACGGTCCGGTGCGGTAGGTCGTGGGAAAGCGGCGTGGGCTAAAGTCGCCGGTGCCGCCGGGGCCGATCGGTTTCAAGATCAACCCCCAGTGCGATTCGCGCGAGCCGATGCCGCCGACGACGGCGGCGGGCAGCTTGTATTGTTGGGCGCTGGTTTGGATGTTGCCGCGATACTGTGCGGCTTCGTTAAGTTGGGCGAGCAGGCCGGGGTCGTCCGCGGCGTAGGTGGTGCCGGGCTGGCTCGGGTCCGGTGCGGGTTCGCCCAGCAGCTTGGCCCAGGTTTGCGGGCCGGCGATGCCATCGTCGATTAGGCCGTGTTCGCTTTGGAATTGTGTCACGGCAGCCTCGGTGCCGCGGCCGAATAGACCGTCGACGTCCATGGCGTAGCCATGCTGCTTAAGCTGGGTTTGCAGCGCACGAACCTCGTTCTGCAGGTCGGGCCGGGTATGCGGATAGCCGTCGAACAGGCGTAGCGTTGGATGTGGCATTTTTGCCCCCCTTGGTTTCAAACCCTTCTCAGTACGGCGAACGGTGGTGCGCTGAACCGAACGGTCCGTGCTCAACAGGCGTCGTGCGGCTGACTAATGGCCCTTGCTCGTTTCTTCTGGCGTGATCTTGACGTCAAAAGGCGCGCGGCTATCGTAGTCGGTCTTCCAATAGCCATCGGCGTCCGGATAGAGGATGCGTAGGCTGTCTTGCCAGCCGAGACTAAGGCCGAAGCAATCCTGGCCGCCGCGGAGGGCCAAACCGATCCCGCTGGCGTGGTGCAACTGGGGCCCTTCGCCCGGCAGGTAGGCGGATCGAACCAGGCCGACGTGGTTGCGGATGCCGTCGTCGTCTCGCCATCCGCCGGGCAGGCTGTGCGCGGAGACCTCGGGCTTGGCCGCGGCCATGTCGGTTTGCTCGACGCCGATGAACAATCCGGCGCAGCTCGCATCGAGCCGGGCGACAAACCCCAACTGGTTCGCCTGCACCATCGTACCCGTCGGCCGTTGTTGGTAGCGCAGCCACATCAGGCCGGCGCGCTGTTGCCGGCCATCTGGGCCAGTCCAGGATACGGCGCAGCCTTGCAGGCTGGCGAGCAAGAGCGCAGAAGCGGCCCACCGGCAAAAAGCCATCAGCCGGATTTTTGTAAAAACACCAACAGCCCGTCGTCGACCTCCGCGACGTGATAGGCCTGCCAATCGCTCTGGCCTTCCATATTCAATCTATCCAGATATTCGTTGATCCGGCTTTGGTCCGTGGCGAGATCGTCGAGTGAAATCTGGAGCTTGATGATTTGGTGCACCGTGGCCATGTTGTCCTCCCTTTTTACTTCAACATCTGCTTCGCCTTGTCGCTGACGCTGAGGATGTCTGCGCTGGTGAGCCGAGGCATGACATGGCCGCTGAAATAATCGCCTGCCTTGCCTTCCTTGTAATCGCCGGCCTTGCTGTTCGGATAGGTGGCTTGCACCCAATCGAAGAAGGCCTGGATCTTGCCCGTGCTCTGTTCATTATTGAGCATTTGCCGAAGGTCGTTTTTTGCCTGGGAGACCTTGGAATCCGTATAGCCGGGATCGCTGTTGGTGGCGATCTTGGTCAGCTTAGCCTTGATGTCGTCCCGTTTCACCAGTTTTTCCGCGGCGCTGCCGGTCGCGAAACTCTGCACGATGCGGACCCCGGCCCGATCGAAACGGGTGGGGTGCTCGCCAACCTCTTTTTCGATCCAGCTATACCCACTGTCCGGTTTATTCTGGTCCTTGCCCGAGGTGTCGATCGAGATGTCGGCATAGACCGAAGCGACTTCATCCTGGCCGGGCTTGATGGGAATGAGCGTGGCCTCGGATCGCCGATAGAGCGTGGAACCGGAGCCGGGCAGGCCGTTATTGTCGATCTGGATGTTGAGCAGGCTGAGGCTCGCGTCGGTGGCGAACACGATAGGTTGGCCCAGTTTCTTGCCCGCGGCCGCTTCGGTTGTGGCCGGCGCCTTGTCGGCCGGTGCGGAGTTTGTGCCGGGCGTGGCCTTGCCGACGTGGTCTGCGGCCAAGTCGGCCGCCTTGCCGGTGGCAAAGATTTGCTTGATCCGCACATCGAACAGCGAGAGGTCGGCATCCAGCCCGCCCAGGACCGAATGGGCGCTGCCATCCGCCTTGGCCGGGACGATGGCGGCTTCGGTGCGGTCATAGCCGATGTTGCCGCGCGGCGAGCCGTTGGTGGCGGAGATGTCGATGCCGACCGAAGTCTTGGTGCTGAAAAACAGCGATTCCGAGGCGCAGCCTGCGGTGAAAATGAGCGGCGTTGCCAGGAGATAGGTCAAATGGCGTTTCATGGTTCCCCCCGTTTGCTGTTGCATGCGTCGATTGCATCGCGGCCAAGCCGTTCGTGTTATTGGGCGAGTGCTGGCCGGACGGTCGCGTTGGTCTGCATTTTCTCCCCGGGCCTCGAACATTGCTTGGGCTGCCATCGCTTTGATTATCGGGAGCGCTTCAATTATCGCCGAACCCTGTCGATATCCGTCAAGTGGCGGCGGATTGTTTATTAGCGCGCTTGCGGTACATCGATTATCCTCCGGGGCTTGTTGCCCAGGGGGCACGGGTTTGTAATTACTTGAAAATCATAAGACATGCGATTTGGAACGCTGCTGAATTGGGTCCTCTTGTCGTGCTGGCTGCTGCCGATGCAAGCAGTCCAGGCGATGCAGGGGCCTAATGGCGGGCAGGCGGTCGATGCCACCGCGGCCGAGGCGGCGCTGGTGCCCTGGTCGACCGTCACCAAAGACCCCAGCGATGAACTGACTGCCGACGAGGTGCTGCAACTTGCCGGCAACGGGCAACCGGCGCGGGGCGGGGTCTTTGCCAATTTCGGTTTCACTGGCGCAAGCTATTGGTTCTCGGTTGTTCTCGACAACCCAGGGCCAGCCCCGCTCGAAAGGCTGTTGGTCGTCGAGCCGAGCTGGCTTGACGACGTTCAAGTCATCTTGATTTACCCGGACGGCAGCAGGCGGACCTATCAAGGCGGCGACAATTTCGTGTTCGGGCAGCGCGCCGTGCCGAACGAGAACGCCAATTTCGATCTGGTGCTGCCATCCGGCAAGAGCCGCTTGTTGGTGCGCACGCAGACGCGCGATCCCTTCCAGGTCGGGATGACGCTTTGGGAGCGCAGCGCCTTCTTCCAGGCGGACGGCAAGCTGTCCCGCTATTTTGGCCTGCTCTATGGCGCCATCGGCGCCTTGCTTTTATTCAATCTGGTCTTGTTCTTCTCGGCGCGCGACAAGGTCTATGCGGCTTATGTCGGCTACTTGATCGCATTTTTGGCCGGCCACGCCACATACAACGGGCTCGTCTATCCACGGCTCTGGTCGAACTCGCCGGAATGGAGCAACTGGATACATTCGATCACCATCTATTCGTTTGCACTGGCCGGGCTGTATTTTGCTACGCAATTTTTGGAGTTGCGCACCAGGCTCTATCGGGTCTATCGCTGGGTGCAAGTGTTGGCGCTGGCGATCGGCGGCTCTTTCGTCCTGACCGCGCTGGGCGGTTATAGCCTGCATGTCGTCAGCGCGATCCTGTGGGTAGCGATCTATGCGCCGCTCGTGCTTTTGGCGGGCGTGTTGTCGCTGTTGGCAGGTAATCGCGCAGCCAGGTATTTTCTAACGGCGGCAGCGGCCGGTTTTGTCGGCGCCTGCATTACCGCCCTGACCGCCGCCGGCTTCATCCCATTCACGTTCTATACCTTCCGCGCGCTCGACTTCGGCATGTTGATCGATGCCGTGTTGTTGTCGCTCGCCTTGGCCGACCGCCTCCGGCTTTCCCGTGTCGAGGCGGAGCAGGCGAAGGCCAAGCTGATCGAGACCACCCGCACCTATGCCCAGAAATTGGAAGAGACGGTGGCCGTGCGCACGGCCGAGTTGCGTCAGGCCAATGCGACGAAGGATAAATTCTTCTCGATCGTCGCGCACGATTTGCGCGGGCCGATCGGTAGCTTGTCGGTGATGTTCAACGACGTCGTGGCCTCCAAGGCGGAGATGACCGACGAGATCTTGGATATGGCCCGGGCCACGACCAAGAACACCAGTCTCTTTCTGGAAGAGCTGCTGACGTGGGCGCGCAGCCAGCGAGGCGAGATCGACTGCAGTCCTCAGGCGGTCAACGTGAGCAAAGTGTTGCTGGAGACGCAGGCCTTGTTTGCCACGCAGGCCCGGGCCAAGGACGTGCGGCTCGATTTCGGGGTCGACGGGGCGTGTTGGGTATACGCCGATCTGGCGATGGTGCACACGGTCTTGCGCAATTTGACCCACAACGCCTTGAAGTTCACCGGTCGCGGCGGCTCTGTGCGTGCCGGTCTGAGCCGGGAAGGGGATCGCTGCGTGGTGTCGATCATCGATAGCGGCGTGGGCATGGACGACAAGACGCGGGAGCAGATATTCCGCCTGGACGTGAAAGCCCATTCGTCGCGCGGTACGCAGAATGAATCGGGCACGGGGCTCGGTTTGCTCCTGTGCAAAGAGTTCGTCGAAAAGAACGGCGGCACGATCGGTGTGCGCAGTCAGTTTGGCCGGGGCTCGACCTTCTGGTTCAGCTTGCCGATGGCCAGCGCGGAGAAGATCGTCGACCCCCAGTTGGCCTTGGAGAAGATCAAATCATTGAAGGTGTTGGTCGTGGAAGACGACCCCTTGCACCGCGAGGCGAATGCCAAGGTCTTGCGTGATTTGGCGTGCAACCCCGCCTTCGCGGCCAATGGTGACGAAGCGATCCGCATGGCGGCGGTAGGCGATTTCGATCTGATCTTGATGGATATCGACATCCCGCAGATCGATGGCATCGAGGCGACCCGGCGTATCCGAGAACAGGCCGGCGACAGTCTGATCGTGTCGTTGTCTTCCTATTCCCGGCAGGAATTGAACCGTTTGGCCG